>NZ_RZPW01000375.1:0-5946 GCF_003998455.1 Mesorhizobium sp. M7A.F.Ca.CA.001.08.2.1
GTCACCCTGGATGCCGGCGGGGGGACGTTCCAGACCGATGCCGACCTGACGGCGAACGGCGTCATCTCCGGGACCGGCGCGCTCACCAAGACCGGGGCCGGCGGGCTGGTGCTTTCGAGCGCCAACAGCTACGCCGGTGGGACGACGGTTTCGGCAGGATTCATCACCGCGGCGACGACAGGCGCGCTGGGCAGCGGACCGGTGAATGTCAAGGCCGGTGACCTCCGCTTCATCAATGATGCAAGCGCCGAGAGCCTCGACATCGTCATGGAAACAAACGCAACGATGCGCTTCGATGGCAGTGCGTCGGCGGGAACGGCGACGATCGTCACTACCCAAAGCCGCATCAACTTCAACGACGAAACATCGGCCGGTGCGGCTTCGATCACCGGCAATGGTAGCAGGACGTCCTTCAACGGCAATTCGAGCGCCGCCAATGCCACGATTGGCGTTACAATCCAAGGAACGCTCGACTTCTACGACACCGCGTCTGCCGGCAGCGCCGCCATCACCAACAAGGGCGGCTTCGTTGGCTTCCATGGCGCCAACACCGCGGATGGCGCCACGATCATCAACGATACCGGGGGAAAGGTCGACATCTCCGAAATGACGTCGGACGGTATCGCGATTGGCTCGCTTTCGGGCGATGGTCTCGTCTTTCTCGGCTCGAAGTCGCTGACGCTTGGCGGATTGGATAAGAACGACACGATCGGCGGCGTCATCCAGGATGGCAGCACTGGCATCGGAGGGAGCCTCGTCAAGACCGGCGCCGGCACGCTGACGCTGAACGGCGTCAGTACCTATACCGGTCTGACCACCATCGGCGGCGGCAAGCTCGTTGTCGGCGACGGCAGCCATTCCGGGGCAAGCATTGCTGGCGCCATTGCGGTTGCAGCCGGCGGCACGCTCGGCGGTTCGGGAACGGTGGGTACGACCACGATCGCTTCTGGCGGCACGATTACGCCGGGCAATTCGATCGGCACGCTGAATGTGTCAGGCGATTACACGCAGGAGATAGGCTCGACCTACGAAGTCGAGATCAATCCGGCCGGCAATTCCGACCTGATCGACGTGACGGGCAAAGCCACCATCCAGGGTGGCACCGTCTTCGCGCTCAAGGCGCCGGGCGGCTACAGTGCCGGAACCCGCTACACGATCCTGAGCGCGGATCAGGGCGTGACCGGCACCTATGATGCGTTCGACCAGAACGCCCCGTTTGTCGACCTGGCACTCGCCTATGACGCCAGTAATATCTATCTCGACGTTGCCCGCAATGACGTGTCGTTCTGCGACGTGGCCGGCACCCGCAACCAGTGTGCCACCGCCAATGGCGCCGAAAGCGCCGGGCCGGGCAACCCGATCTACGATGCAATCGCCGGCCTTCCGGACGACGAAACCGCACGCGAAGCCTTCGATGCGTTATCTGGCGAGATCCATGCGTCCGCCAAATCCACGCTGATCGAGGACAGCCATTTTGTCCGCGATGCCATCAATGATCGCCTGCGCGCGGCCTTCGAGGGGGTAGGGATCCCGGCAATCCCGGTGCTGGCCTATGGCGAAGGCGGTCCGATGCTGGCGCCTGCCACCACCGATCGCTTTGCCGCCTGGGGCACGGCTTTCGGGTCATGGGGCACCTTCGACGGCGACGGCAATGCCGCAGGCCTCGATACCTCCACCGGCGGCTTTCTTACCGGCGTCGACGGCCTTGTCGCGGAGGATGTGCGGCTTGGCATCATGACTGGCTACAGCCACACGAGCTTCGATGCCGACGGCCGATCCTCGTCAGGCTCGAGCGACAATTATCATCTCGGCCTTTATGGTGGCACGCAGCGGGGCGCTCTCGCCTTCCGCTCCGGGCTTGCCTATACGTGGCATGACATGAAGACATCGCGCTCGGTGGCCATGCCCGGCTTTGCCGACAGCCTGAGCGGCGACTACAACGCTGGCACCTTCCAGGCGTTCGGGGAACTCGGCTATCGCATCGATACGCCAGTCGCGGCCTTCGAGCCTTTTGCCAACCTCGCTTATGTCAACCTGCATACGGACGGCTTCACGGAAAAGGGCGGTGCGGCGGCATTGACCAGTGCAAGCCAGACCACCGACGCCACCTTCACCACGCTTGGTCTCAGAGCCTCCGCCGGCTTCACGCTCGGCGCCATCAATGCCACGGCGCGCGGCATGCTGGGCTGGCGCCATGCCTATGGCGACGTCATACCGACCAGCACACATGCCTTCTCTGCCGGTGATGCCTTCACGATCGCTGGCGTACCGATCGCCAAGGACAGTGCCGCCATCGAAGCGGGGCTCGATCTCAACCTGACCGATGCCGCAACCCTCAGCGTCGCCTACCAGGGTCAGTTCGGCTCCGGCGTCCAGCAGAACGGCTTCAATGCAAAACTCAACGTGGAATTCTAATCAAGCGGGAAGGATCGTTCCGGAATGACTGCCCCTTACGAAAAGGGGCTATTCAATCCGCTTGTCGCATCGCCCAGGCGGTCGTACGCCAGGAAGCGAACCTCGCGAGCGCCAGGCAGGAAGCCAGCCTTATCGCCGCCGGTCGAGCGAGCCTACAAGGACGTGCGCAACTGTGATGAATGCGAACGCTGCGACCGCAGGTGCCGGACTTGATCGCGCAGAAGCGGACGCAGGAGCAGCTGGGAGGATTGTGTGGCGCGAAGCGGACCCTCCCAAGGTTCGGCTTTCCCCTAAACGCTTTACAGCCCGGTTTGGTAGCGCTACCGTTTCGGCCTAGCGTGAGCCTGGGAGGAGCCAGGGCTGTCGCTAGCGGAAGCGTTGTTCCTTCGACGACGTCGCAGGAATTTGTTGGGAGGATCGATGGCGTCTGTCGCAATTGGCGAAGTCTACAAATCATTCGGCGCTGTCGAGATCCTGCACGGGGTCAGCGTGAACATCGAGGACGGCGAGTTCGTCACTCTGGTCGGACCATCGGGCTGCGGAAAATCAACCCTTCTCAGAATGATCGCCGGCCTGGAAAAGATTTCACGCGGCCAGATCGCGATTGGCGAACGGGTCGTCAACAACGTTGCGCCCAAGGAGCGCGACGTCGCCATGGTCTTCCAGAACTATGCGCTCTACCCACACATGACCGTTGCCAAGAACATGGCGTTCTCGCTGATGCTCAAAGGAGTTTCCAAGCCGGAGAGCGATGCAGGCGTGCGCCGCGCGGCCGAAATCCTTGGGCTGGTGCCGTTGCTGGCGCGCTATCCTCGGCAGCTTTCCGGCGGCCAGCGCCAGCGCGTCGCCATGGGCCGCGCGATCGTGCGTGATCCGGCGGTCTTTCTCTTCGACGAACCGCTGTCCAATCTCGACGCCAAACTCAGGGTGCAGATGCGCGCCGAGATCAAGGAACTGCACCAGCGCCTCAAGACCACGACAGTCTACGTCACGCACGACCAGATCGAGGCCATGACCATGGCTGACAAGATCGTGGTCATGCATGACGGCATCGTCGAGCAGATAGGGCCGCCGCTGGAACTCTATGACCGGCCGAACAATCTTTTTGTCGCCAGCTTCATCGGCTCGCCGGCCATGAATTTGCTGAGGGGCGAGATCGCTATTGACGGCTCACCCTCGTTCCGCGGCGCCGGGGGGATTTCAGTCCCGTTGGCCTCGGCACTTTCCATCCCCAATGGCGAGCCTGTGGTGCTGGGAATAAGGCCCGAGCATTTGCGGCTGTCCGACGACCGGGGCATTCCGGTCACCGTCGCGGTGGTTGAACCAACCGGGTCCGAAGTGCAGCTCATCGGCCGGACAGCCGGCGGCGAAGAGATCGTCGCGAATTTCCGGGAACGACATTCCTTCACGCCGGGCGAAACCATCCGGCTTACGGCCGAGCCCGGCCTCATCCATCTCTTTCACGGAGAAACCGGACAGAGGTTCCAAACACGTGCCGATCAGTAGGACCACAGGCAAGGACAACAAGCAGGAGGAAACGAGCATGAAGTTCACCAGACGTGACGTGATCCGCACCACCGCCGGCGCGGCGGCGGGTGCCTTGGGAAGTCGGTTCATCAGCTCTCCGGCCCTTGCCCAGGACGGACCGAAATACAAACCCGAGGATGGCGCCAAGCTTAGGCTGCTGCGCTGGTCGCCCTTCGTCCAGGGCGACGAGGACCAATGGCTGGCCAACACCAAGCGCTTCACCGAAGCGACCGGTGTCGCTGTCCGCGTCGACAAGGAAAGTTGGGAGGACATTCGCCCCAAGGCGGCGGTCGCGGCAAATGTCGGCTCCGGCCCCGACCTGATGTTCGTCTGGTTCGATGACCCGCACCAATATCCCGACAAGCTGCACGACGTGAGCGAACTGGGCGAGTATCTCGGCTCGAAATACGGCGGCTGGCATGATGGACCAAAGCAATATGCGACCCGGGAAGGCAAATTCATCGGCCTGCCACTGGCCACGATCGGAAATGCCATCGTCTATCGGGAAAGCTGGGTGAAAGAGGCCGGCTTTTCGGAGTTTCCCAAAGACACGAAAGGCTTCCTGGAACTTTGCAAGGCCTTGCAGGCGAAGGGCCATCCGGCCGGCTTCACGCATGGCCATGGCGTCGGCGACGGCAACAACTATGCTCATTGGCTGCTGTGGAGCCATGGCGGCCAGATGGTCGACGAGAGCGGCAAGGTAACGATCAACAGCCCCGAGACCCTCAAGGCCATCGAATACGCGCAGGAACTCTACAAGACCTTCATTCCAGGCACGGAAAGCTGGCTCGACGTCAACAACAACCGCGCCTTCCTGGCCGGCGAACTGGCTGTCATCGCCAACGGCATCTCGGCCTACAACACCGCCAAAATCAATAAGGACAATGATCCGAAGCTGGCTGAAATCGCCAAGGACATACGCACCACCAACCTGCCCATCGGTCCTGTCGGCAAATCCGTCGAATTGTTCCAGGTGACCACGGCTGTCATCTTCAATTACACGCCCTACCCCAACGCGGCCAAGGCGTATTTGCAGTTCATGTTCGAGGAACCGCAAATGAAGGACTGGATCACCTCCTCGGCCGGATATTGCTGCCAGACCCTGAAGGCATTCGACAACAACCCGGTATGGACTGCCGATCCCAACAACGCCGCTTACGCCAAGGCTTCGGCTACTCTGCGGCCTAACGGCTATGCCGGGCCGCTCGGCTATGCTTCGGCGGCAACCATGGCCGACTACGTGCTGGTCGATATGTTCGCCAAAGCGGTGACCGGCCAGGCGACGCCGCAAGAGGCAATGGAAGAGGCCGAGAAGCGGGCAAATCGCTATTATCGCGTTTGAGCCGGTTCAGCCGGGCAGCGCGGCTGCCCGGCTGGCTTCGGATTGCATCGTGGCCGATCCGGCCGATCAATGAGACCTCAGCAGGAGCCGACCCATGGCCGTGCCGTCAGCTGCTATCCAGCCGCGATCTTCGATCTTCTCACGGATTCTATCGCGCTGGAGCGAAAGCCGGAACGCACTTGGCTTCGGCTTCATGCTTCCGGCGGCTGCACTGCTGCTTGTCTTCCTGACCTATCCGCTGGGGCTCGGTGTCTGGCTCGGCTTCACCGATGCCCGCATCGGCCGCCCCGGCATCTTCATCGGCATCGAAAACTATGAATATCTGTGGAGCGACGCCGTCTTCTGGCTCTCCGTCTTCAACACCTTGCTCTACACGATCAGCGCTTCGATCCTGAAATTCGCGCTCGGCCTCTGGCTGGCGCTCCTCCTCAACCAGAACCTTCCCTTCAAATCGTTCTTCCGCGCGATTGTCCTGCTGCCGTGGGTGGTGCCGACGGTGCTCTCGGCCATCGCCTTCTGGTGGATCTACGATTCGCAGTTCTCCATCCTCTCCTGGGCGCTGCAGCAGATGGGACTGATCGACCACCGCATCAATTTCCTTGGCGATCCGGAGAACGCGCGCGCCTCGGTGATCGCCGCCAATGTCTGGCGCGGCATTCCTT
>NZ_RZPW01000376.1:0-5918 GCF_003998455.1 Mesorhizobium sp. M7A.F.Ca.CA.001.08.2.1
ATACATCCTCGTCGGCCAGCGCGTCTGGCATCTGGCCTTCACGCCCGACCAGAAAACGCTGATCACCACGAATGGCAATTCCAACGATATCACCTTCATCGACACGGCCACCGACGAGCCGGTCCAATCGCTCACTGTGGGCCAGCAGCCCTGGGGTGTGGTCATTTCGCCCAAATAGCAGACATTGATCATCGGGAGGCTCAAGACATGAAACTTTGCCGTAGGTTTTTCTTCGCCGCGCTCGCCGGATTTGTCCTTGCTCCGATCGTAGCAAACGCCGACGATGCGACGTCAAAACCGTCGCGTGCCAGCAAGAACCTGCCGGAATTGATTATCGGTTCGGCCGATTCCACCTATGCGGTCAATCAGAAGGACTTCGAGCTGATCGCCGGCCAGGGCTATCGCTGGAAGATCACGTCCAAGGGCGGTTTCGAGTACAAGTTCGTGACCGATCTCTTCCGCAATGTCTGGATGGACCAGATCGTCATCAACGATTTGGAAGTGCATATGGACGGCGGACCGGCCTGGCTGGAATTCGACGACGCGGGAACGATCCAGGTGCAGTTCCATACCGTTCGCCCGGGCGAATATACCTGGTCGGTTCCCGACCTTGCCGACAAGGGACTGAAGGGCAAGATTACGATCAAGTAAGACAAAAGGCGATCAGGGGCGCCAATAGGCCAACGCGTCCTGAAGGAGCGATCCGGCATGCAGCATATGAGGACAAGCGGACCGGGAGACGAGGTGGCGGCGCTCGATGTCCGAGCCGTCAGCCATTCCTATGGCCAGAAGCGGGCGCTCAACGACGTCTCCTTCTCGATCGCGCCGGCGACTTTCACCGTTCTGCTCGGCCTCAACGGGGCCGGCAAGACGACGCTGTTCTCACTGATAAGCCACCTCTACGACACGCGTCACGGATCGATCCGCATCTTCAGCCATGACATTCGCCGCGCGTCCGGCGAAGCACTCAGGCGGGTCGGCATCGTGTTCCAGGCACGCACGCTCGATCTCGACCTCAGCGTCTACCAGAATCTCTCCTACCATGCCTCGTTGCATGGCATTGGCGGACGCGAAGCTCGCCAGCGCATTGCCGCGCTGCTGGAAACGGTCGACATGCAGGGCCGCCAGCATGACAAGGCACGCAGCCTCTCCGGCGGTCAGATGCGGCGCATCGAAATCGCCAGGGCGCTGCTGCACCGACCTTCCCTGCTCCTGCTTGACGAGGCGACCGTCGGCCTGGATATCGAATCTCGCGCGGGCATCCTCGCCACCATCCGCAAGCTCGTCCAAGCAGAGGGCATCGGCGTGCTCTGGGCCACGCATCTGATCGACGAAGTCGAAGACGCCGACCATGTCGTCATACTGCGGCGGGGTGACCTGGTCGCCAGCGGCAAGGTGTCGGATGTGATCCGTGCGAACGGCGGAAGTTCGATTCGCGAAACCTTTTCGAAGCTCAGCCGCGTCGATGCGGCGGGCATGACGGAGACGTCGCCATGAGCGCTCCTGCGATGCCCGGAAAAGTCGCCGGCATCATGCCGGTGCGGTCCGAGCCATTCGGCCTGCGCCACTATCTCATTTGCCTGAAAGGCGTCGTCCTGCGCGAGTGCCTGCGCTTCCTGCACCAGCGCGAACGCTTCATTTCCTCGCTGGTCCGGCCGCTGGTCTGGCTGTTCATCTTCGCGGCCGGCTTTCGCCAGGTGCTTGGCGTGTCGATCATCCCGCCCTACAAGACCTATGTGCTCTACGAGGTCTATATCACGCCGGGCCTTTGCGGCATGATCCTGCTGTTTTCCGGCATGCAGTCTTCGCTGTCGATGGTCTACGACCGCGAGATGGGCAACATGCGCATCCTGCTGGTCAGCCCGTTTCCGCGCTGGTTCCTGCTGGTGTCGAAGATGCTGGCCGGTGTGGCCGTATCGATCGTGCAGGTCTACGCGTTCCTGATCGTTGCCTGGTTGTGGGGCGTCAAAGCGCCGCCACTCGGCTATCTCTATGTTCTGCCGGCACTGTTCCTGTCGGGCATGATGCTTTGCGCGCTCGGCATGCTCTTGTCTTCGCTGATCAAGCAGCTTGAAAACTTCGCCGGCATCATGAACTTCGTCATCTTTCCCGGCTATTTCGCGTCTCCGGCGCTGTATCCCTTGTGGCGCATCCAGGAGGCGAGCCCCCTGCTCTACAAGATCTGCCTCTGCAACCCGTTCACCTATGCCGTCGAACTGATCCGTTTTGCCTTCTACGGGCAGATCGAATGGCTGTCGCTGGGCGTCGTCGCCGGCTGCACGCTGCTGTTCCTGGGCGGCGCCATCATCGCATACGACCCTTCGCGCGGTTTGGTGATCCGCAAACAGGACATGGGAGGAAACGCCTGATGGCGCGAATGAGACTTGTTCACACTCTGGTTCTGGTCACCACGCTTGCGTCGATGGAGGGCGCCGCCGCGGCAAACACCGATCCCGACTGGCCCTGCATGCAGCGTAAGGTGCCACAGCTCTCGCTTGGCCAGATCTGGAATGGGCCGGAGCTTCCGGCGACCGCGAAGGATTGGGCGAAGGATCCAGGCGTGTCGGCGCTTGTCGATGCTGTGGCGGCCCGGCGGACGCCGATTGCACAAGCCCAGAAGGAGATCAAGGATTTCGCGACTTCCCTACCGCCCGAGCAGGTCGCAACCAAAATGACGATGCTGGTGCAGGGAATGTTCGATCACATGGACGCCGAGCGTTCGCACGTGATCTCCGGCATCTCCCGCTATGCCCACAAACAGCTGGAAATGGCGGCACAGTTGCGCAAGGAAGCATCCGAAGTGGATGCGCTGCGCGCCAAGGCCGATGCGGATCCGGACGAAGTAGAACGGCGAACCGACCAACTGAATTTCGCGACGCGAATTTTCAACGAACGCGTCCAGTCGCTGACTTATGTCTGCGATGTGCCGACGATAATCGAGCAGCGGCTTTACCAGTTGTCGAAGACTGTCTCGGAAACGCTCGCGGTGAAGAAATAGACCTTGGCCGCCTGTCTCACGACTCTCTGCCAGGCAGCACACGCCAGCGCTGCACGAAATAACCGGGATGCGTCTCGATCCACCTTGCCACCAGCGGCTGCGCCTGCATGAAGGCAGTCCCGGGATTCATCGCCAGACCGTCTACCATTTCCTCGCGTTGTTCGCAGGTCCGCGGTCCATCCGTCAGGCAGACCATCATAACGAGTGTGTAAAGCATTACCCCTTTTCCCCATCGAATTCCCGAACCCATACCTGGGAGAGTTCCGAACAGTCTGCAGGGGTTACACATACAGATCGCTTACGGTGTGAAAGGACGTGGCCCCCGCTCTTTCGCACTGCAACATAACATATCGCTTATATAATACCAACGATCGCGGACTTTCATCCGTTGCGCTCGTGCAGTGTCATCCAGCCTTGTCTGGATACAGCTTTCCGAAAAGGGGCAGGTACATTGCGCCCTTGCGCATCAGGAAATCGTTGAATGTGGCCATCGCCGGCGAGATTGCGTGATCGGTTCGCATCACCGAGAACCATTGTCGGCGGATCGGCATGCCGACAACGTCGAGGATGACAAGCCGGCCTGCCTCGGTTTCCGCAGCGATGGTGTGAGCAGAGATGAAGGCGATGCCCAGACCAGCCATCACCGCCTGCTTGATCGTTTCGTTCGAGGCCATCTCGACACCGAGGTCGTCGATGCGCCCAGGCACGTCGCTCAGGAATATTTCCAACGAGATACGGGTTCCGGAGCCGGGCTCGCGAATAAGGAAATGCTCCTCGGCAATTCGCTCCTTGGAGATATCGCGCGCCGCCACCAAGGGATGGTCGGGCGGCGCGATGATGACCAGCGGATGATCACCGAAGACCGAAGCACGCACCGGAACCTCTTTCGCCGGACGCCCCATCAGCGCGATATCGATGTCGTGGTTCCTGAGGTTGTCGATCGTCTGGGCACGATTGCCGATGGCAAGCCGCATGTCGATGTCGGGATGGTCCTTCATGAACGCAGCCATCAGCCGCGGCGCGAAATATTTGGCTGTGGAAACGACGCCGAGCCTCAAGCTGCCGGTGCGTACGCCCTTGATGGCATCCATCTTGTCTTCGAGCAAACCGAGATGCTCCTCGATAACCTGCGCTGTCTCGACGAAAGCCAGACCTGCGGCAGTGGGACGCATGCCGTCCGACGTTCGGTCGAACAGAGCCAGCTGGAATTCTTCCTCCACTTGTCGCAGTTGGATTGTCAGCGCTGGAGGAGACAGGCCTAACATCTTGGCTGCGCTGACAATTTTGCCGCACTTGATGATTGCCTGGACGGTCTTGAAATGCTTGAGCGTGAGGTTTCTCATGTCGCATACTAAGTTATTTTTACTGACCAGGTAAAGTTATTGAATTTTACTTATCGTGTGACGTTTGTTTCCATTCCTCCAGTCCAGCCGCTCCGAGGAGATGCGGCCGGAGGGGAGGTTACGATGCCAGCGGCAACGCTCGACGCTTTTCTGAACTCCTATCTCGGCCAGCCAGACGAATTCCGCTCGGCCGTTGTGACGACCGTTCGTCAGTTGACACAGGCCGCCATCAAGGTCCGCAACACCATCAACCAAGGGGTGCTCGGCGCCGCCTTTGCCGAGACCCGTGGCGCCAATGCCGACGGCGACGTCCAGAAGGATCTCGACGTCTTCTCCGACGACATCTTCCTCGACGCCATGCGCCGTGCGCCGGTGGCACTTTACGCCTCCGAGGAGCTGGAGCAGCCAGTCCTGCTCGACAGGCAAGCGCCACTCGCCATTGCGATCGACCCGCTCGACGGCTCTTCCAACATCGACACCAACGTGTCGATCGGAACGATCTTCTCGCTCCTGACCGCAACTGGCGCGCCGGACGCTGATCCGGCCGCCTCTTTCTTGCAGGCGGGCGTGAACCAGCTAGGCGCCGGTTTCTTCATCTATGGGCCGCAGCTGGCACTCGTCCTGTCGCTCGGCAGCGGCACGCATGTCTTCGTCTTCTCGACAAGGCTCGGCACCTTCGTCCAGGCCTATGAAAGCCGGATCATTCCGCAACGCACTCAGGAGTTCGCCATCAACGCCGCCAACTACCGGCACTGGGACGAGGCTGTGCGGCTCTATGTCGACGACTGCCTGGAGGGCACCGAGGGACCGCGCGAGAAGGATTTCAACATGCGCTGGATCGCCTCTCTGGTCGCCGACTGTTACCGCATATTGATGCGCGGCGGCGTTTTTCTCTACCCCGGCGATCGGCGCAAGGGCTATGGTCAGGGACGGCTGCGCCTCGTCTACGAGGCCAACCCGATCGCCTATCTCATAGAGCAGGCCGGTGGTGCCGCCACCGACGCGATCACCCGCATCCTGGAAATCGAGCCCGAGAGCCTGCATCAGCGCGTGCCGATGATCTTCGGGTCGGCGCGGGAAGTGGCGCGCATCACGCGCTACCACACAGAGCCGAGCAACATCGGTGAGCGTGCGCCGCTGTTCAGCCGCCGCGGCCTGTTCAGAGCCTGAGCTGCACCATGTCAGCCAAGCACCCCATCATCACCATCACCGGGTCGTCGGGCGCCGGCACGACCTCGGTCAAGCGCATCTTCGAGCTGATTTTCCGGCGCGAGAACATCGAGGCCGCTTTCATCGAAGGCGACGCATTTCACCGCTACGACCGCGCGGCGATGAAGGCAAAGGTGGCCGAGGAGGAAAAGGCCGGCAACCCGAACTTCACCCATTTCAATGCCGCGGCCAACGAACTCGGAATTCTCGAAGAGGTGTTCGCGGAATATGGCCGCCGCGGAACCGGCAAGACCCGCACCTACATTCATGATGAGGAAGAGGAAAAGCAGCACGGCACGCCACCGGGAACCTTTACCGAATGGCGCGAATTCGCTCCCAGCGACCTGCTCTTCTACGAGGGGCTGCAC
>NZ_RZPW01000377.1:0-5917 GCF_003998455.1 Mesorhizobium sp. M7A.F.Ca.CA.001.08.2.1
GGCATGAACGGCGCCGACGTCGCCAGGGCAATTGCTTCCGACAGCCGGCTGTCCTCCATCCCGGTGGTGTTGCTGACCTCGGTCGACCAGGTCGATTTCGGCAAGATGATCATCGACTTCGGCATTGCCGCGCATTTGACGAAGCCGGCGCGCTCCGCGGTCCTGCTCGGCACCGTTATCTCGGTCGTGCAGAAGGCCCGTTCGCAGGTCGGCAAGGCGCAGTTTGTCCGCGAACCGATCGTCCAGGCTCCCCCGGCAGCGCCGCCCGCCTTTACCGTCATCCGCGGCCCGGCGCTGCCAGTCGCGGCAGCACCGGAATCGACAACCACGCCGAACGGACCGATCGACATCCTGATTGCCGAGGACAACGACGTGAACCAGCTGGTCTTCGGCCAGATCCTCAATGGCTTGGGCTTGAGCTACCGCATCGCCGGCAACGGCCGCACGGCGGTCGAGATGTACCGGGCGCTGCGCCCCAAGCTGATCCTGATGGACGTCTCGATGCCGGAGATGAATGGCTACGAAGCGACCCGCGCGATCCGGGCCATGGAGACCTCGACGGGCACCCACATTCCGATCATCGGCGTCACCGCGCATGCGCTGAAGGGCGATCGCGACAAGTGCATCGAATCGGGCATGGACGACTATCTGCCGAAGCCCGTTTCGCCCGACCGACTGGGCACCAAGATCGGCACCTGGCTCAGCGAGACCGTGGTGGCCAAGACGGCGTAAAAGCCGGCCCTATTGGTCAGGCCGGATCAGCGCAACCGGCCGATCGGGATGATTTCCGGCGAGGTCACACCATAAGGTGTGCCCTGCCAGTCACCCAGCCACTGCTCGACCAACAGGCCAGTCTCGTCCAGCATCCCCGCAAGATCTTCCTTCTTGGGGAACGCGATCTTGGATTCGGCGCCCAGAACAGGTCTACCGCCCGGAATGTCATAGAAGGTCGAGTAGGTGACGATGCCGGTAGCGGCATCGTGTTCGGCATCATACCAGGCTTTGACCGTGCCGAGGCCGGGATGCGTAACTGCCCGTTCGGAGCGCTGCGGTGTCCATTCCAGCCATTCCTCCTCGGCGGGATTTCGTGTGTCGAAAATGAAGAGCCCGCCGGGAGCGAGATGCTCGGCGATGGTGCCCAGCACCGCCATCTGATCCTCGCCTGTCAGGAAAACCTGGAACGCATGCCCGGTGAGCAGGATCAGGTCGAAACGCCGCCCGAGCCGAACAGTTCGCGCGTCGGCCTCGACCCAGTCGACCCTGTCGCCGCCGGCCCTGCGCCGCGCCACGTCGAGCATCGCCGATGCCGGATCAACGCCAGTGACATTATGCCCATCGGCAAGTTCGGCAGCCAGTTGGCCAGTGCCACAGCCGAGATCGAGGACCGAGCCGCGATTTACGGCAAGACCGATACAGTAATCAAAATCGGCACGGCCGCTTTGATTCTCGATATCATAGAACTGGACGAAGTCGGGATCGCTGTAGATAGGGTCGGTCATAGTCGCTGCCCATACTCCAAATTTCCAGCTGCAGCCCATCAATGCATCAGGCGGCTGCGTCGAGGCGATAGCGGCGCATCCAGTCGAGGCTCGTGTCGTCGGAGAGCTTTGCAACGCCGGGGCTCACGTCATCGGCATTCGGCGCTTGAACGCCCAAGACTTCGCAGATGCCTAGCAATGTCGCCGCCGGATTGCTCGAAAGGCGCTCGTAGCCAACCCGAAGCGGGGTGATGCCTTGCTCAGCGAACCAAATGTTCCATGCCGCATCATAGGTCTCGAGTACCTCGACCTCACGCCTGATCCGCTCGAAATCATATTGGGGCTCTTTCGGCGGTGCGACCCTTTCGATCTCGGTGCCGTCGGGAGCGATATGCCAAAGACCGGTCTGCTCTGCCTTGATCAGGGAGACAGCCTGCGCAAGCTTGTCTTCCCGCGAGAGGTGTATGTAGAGAACATTGCCGAATGCTCTTTCGAACCGTGCTCTGTCGGATGGCAGTTTTGGGAAAATCCGGTCGAGGATCGCCGAAAGCTCATCCAGATTTTCGCGCATCAAGCGGAGGCCGAAGAGGCCGGTCCCACCCTTGCCGGCGGCGATCGCGGCATCGAGATACGCGGCATCGAATTCGAGCTCGCTCATCGCGGCGCGATCGGGCAACTTCCACTCTTCGGCCCACTCCACCACGTCCTGGCGCCGATAGAATGAGTGCGGATCACCGGCCGTCTTCGTGGACGCCAGAAGCTTGCACAGCAAAGTGCTCCCCGTCCTCGGCGTACCGCAGATAATGTATCCATCGAACATGTTGTGCCCACGCGGCTTGTCAAAGGCAGGGGCTGTCGCTCCTGGTAACATGGCCGCCGCCATAGCTGAAATCCTTGCTGGATGCGACGCCACGGCTGTCGCTTTTTAAATGCCTCTCTCAGACAAAATACCCTGCCGGCAGGGGTCAAATTACCGGTTGCGCACCACCACGCATGCCCCACCGATGCTTTGCAATTTCTGGCAGATGACGTTTGCATCGGCGCGGTGGTCGACACCGATCCTGACCGCATAGATACCCCGCCGGCCGATCGGCGTGCGCACCCGGCTGACCACTGGATCGTGCCCGTTGAGCAGGGCCGGGAACCGGCTCCTTACCCTGAGCCACTGGTTGATCGCGGCACTGCGGCGGAAATTGCCGGCCACCTGGATGCCCCATGGCTTTACGTTGATCGAGGCCATCGCCACGGTCCGCGACATGATCACTGGCAGTTTTCGGCAAGCGACACCAAAATCCGTTTTT
This sequence comes from Mesorhizobium sp. M7A.F.Ca.CA.001.08.2.1, assembly GCF_003998455.1. Taxonomy (NCBI): domain Bacteria; kingdom Pseudomonadati; phylum Pseudomonadota; class Alphaproteobacteria; order Hyphomicrobiales; family Phyllobacteriaceae; genus Mesorhizobium; species Mesorhizobium sp. M7A.F.Ca.CA.001.08.2.1. The sequence goes on from NZ_RZPW01000377.1 coordinate 2,780, forward strand.
GCGTCGAGCGGTTCGACCCTTCCGGCATAGGCTCGGTCGGTGAACTTGTCGGCTGGTTCGCCCATGATGTCGAACACATAGCTTTCGGTTTCCATCGGCAGGAAACCGCCGGAACTGAGCCAGCGCGACACCCGGCTCTCGCCGGCATTGTAGGCGGCGGCCGCCAGGCCGAGATTGCCGTAGCCGGTTTTCATTTCGGCGAGATATTTCGCCGAAGCCGGGATCGCCTGATTGATGTCGAAGGAATTGGTAAGCCCGCGCATCTTGGCGGTTCCCGGCATGAACTGGGCAATGCCTTCGGCGCCGACGGGACTGACGGCGTTGGGATCGAAACGGCTCTCCTTCCAGATCAGCCGGGCGAAGAAATCCCTGGGCAAACCATTCTGGTCGGCATGCGCCTGGATCAGGTTGCAGACCTTGTCGATAAGCCGTTGCTTGGCGGATTGCGGCGGATCGGCCTGAGCCAGTGTCGACCAGACTAGCCCACACAGCAGGACCAGCGTCGCCCACAGGAAACGCTGCATTTGACCTACTCTGCCGCGGCCTTGCCGCCGCGACCGAACCGCTGTTCGATATAGTCGGCGACCATTTTCTCGAAATCCGCCGCGATCGACGGTCCGCGCAGCGTCGCCGCCTTCTTGCCGTCGACGAAGACAGGCGCCGTCGGCGTCTCGCCGGTGCCGGGCAGCGAAATGCCGATATCGGCATGCTTGGACTCGCCCGGGCCATTGACGATGCAACCCATCACCGCGACCTTGAGGTTCTCGACGCCGGGATATTTGTCGCGCCACACCGGCATGTTCTTCCTGAGATCTGCCTGGATGTTCTGAGCGAGCTCCTGGAACACGGTCGAGGTCGTGCGGCCGCAGCCGGGACACGCGGCGACGATCGGCACGAACTGCCTGAACCCCATCGTCTGCAGCAATTCCTGCGAAACCTGCACCTCGCGCGTGCGGTCGCCATTCGGCTCCGGCGTCAGCGAGATGCGGATGGTGTCGCCGATGCCTTGCTGCAGCAGGATGCCCATGGCGGCCGACGAAGCGACGATGCCTTTCGAGCCCATGCCGGCTTCGGTCAGGCCGAGATGCAGCGCATGGTTGGAGCGGGTGGCGAGCTCGGCATAGACGGCAATCAGGTCCTGCACGCCGCTGACCTTGGCCGACAGGATGATTTTCTCGCGGCCAAGGCCGATCTCTTCCGCCATCTCGGCCGAGAGAATGGCCGACTGCACGATCGCCTCGCGCATCACCTCTTGCGCCGTCAGCGGAAAACCCTTGTCCTGGTTGTCGTCCATCAGCCGGGTCAAAAGCTCCTGGTCGAGCGAGCCCCAGTTGACACCGATGCGCACCGGCTTGTCATGCCTGATCGCCATCTCGACGATATCGGCGAACTGCCGGTCCTTCTTGTCCTTGAAGCCGACATTGCCGGGGTTGATCCGATATTTGGCCAGCGCCTCGGCGCAGGCCGGGTGATCGGCCAAGAGCTTGTGGCCTATATAGTGGAAATCGCCGACCAGCGGCACGTTGATGCCAAGCCGCTGAAGCCGCTCATGAATGCGCGGTACGGCGGCGGCACTCTCGTCGCGATCGACGGTGATGCGCACGATCTCGGAGCCGGCCCGGTGCAGTGCTGCGACCTGCGCGACGGTCTGGTCGATATCGGCCGTGTCGGTGTTGGTCATCGATTGGACGACAACGGGCGCGCCGCCGCCGACGACCACGCCGCCGACATCGACGCCGACCGAGGTGCGGCGGGGGAAAGGAGAGGAAAAATATCCGGTCATGCCGGCAGCCTTTTGTCTCTGGAGCATCTTGTGTCCTGCATGGGCGCACAACGACGCCCCGGGCCGATGCGCTGAGGTCCGGGCATGAGGTGGAGGAGCAAAGATCGCTTGTCAATGGCGACAGGTCGCCACTGGCCGGAATCGGCACGCCGCCAACGACCAAAAACAATCGATGATCTGGCGAAACGGGCGACGGCCGAAGCGGATATTAAGCCGGTGCAAGTCCAGCTTCGGCTGACAGACCGGTGCTGGGAAATCAAACCCCTCCACGCCGGCGGCGGGGAGCCGCCGGGAAAAGAGGCCGCGGATACCGGGCGGCTATGTCAGGAGGGCATCAATGCGTGGTCGGTTTTCCTCTTAGTTTTTCAATCTCGTCCTTGAGTGCCAGCTTGCGTCGCTTAAGATTCACGATTTCGAGGTCGTCGACCGATGGATGATTCATCGCGTCATCGATTTCACGTTCGATGTCGCCGTGTTTCCGCTGCAACTCATCAAGATGGGATGCAAGAGACATGATTGGTTCTCCCTTTCATGGTTTTCCTCGATTGCAACCGTCACGGCGCGTCCACCGCAGGTTCGCTTCTGTGACGGCACGGTGACAGTGTGTCACCTTCCGCGGGCGATGTCGAATGATCCGTGGTAGCATTCCACGACACTGTGAAATGTGATATGGGCTGCACGCCGGTGACAAAACACCCGGCCCCGCCCAATCAGGCCCAGCTTTGGGCGCCGCAGACGTGCAGACGGTAGAGAATGTCCGATCAGGAACAGGCCGATATTCGCCTCGAATTTTCCCGCCTGAAGCAGGAACACGCCGATTTCGATGCAGCCATCAACGCGATGATCGCCATGGCCTGCGATCCGCTGCAGATCCAGCGCATGAAGAAGAAGAAGCTGTTCCTCAAGGACCGGCTGATGGCGCTGGAAGACAAGATCATTCCCGACATCATTGCGTGAACGATGTGATGTGCTGACGCTGATCGAGCGCCAGGCAGCGGCGATCTGCATCTCCCTGCGCGGTCGTGTGACGGTGCCTTTGGCCGGTCAATCGTTGGGCTCTTTTTCGCCGGTGCACTAGCCGCGACGGCGCGTCCTGCCGGGCGATCTCGCACATGGAGCGCCTCGAACTCGACGGCTTCGTCGCACGCTTCCGCAAAACGGCGGCTGAGGACGGTCCTCCCCGGTTACTGATACCACCGTTCTGACGGATTATCCGGCGACGCCGCTGGGAAACCTGCGCCTTCGCGCGGCTCAGCCCGGTCGTCGACACAGCTCACCGCCCGCCCCCCAAAACAATAACTTTACAAATATTTGTATTTATGTGAAGTCATGACGATTGAAGGATCGACCATGAC
>NZ_RZPW01000378.1:0-5916 GCF_003998455.1 Mesorhizobium sp. M7A.F.Ca.CA.001.08.2.1
CTACTGGACGCTGCACGCGGTGCTGGTGTCGCGGCATGAGGATCACGCCATTTTCGACGAGGCCTTCCGGCTGTTCTGGAAGTCGCGCGAACTGATCGAAAAGATGCTGGCGATGTTTTCGCCGGTGGCGCCCGACACCAGGGAAAAGCAGAAGCCACGAGCCGCTGAAAACCGGGTCAGCCAGGCGATGTTCGAGGGACACCAGAAGAACCAGCCGCCACAGGAAATTCCCGAGATCGAGGTCGACGCCCGCTTCACCTTTTCCGGCAACGAGGTGCTGCGGGCCAAGGATTTTGCCCAGATGAACGCCGCCGAGATGGCCGACGCCAAGAAGGCGATCGCGCAGTTGCGGTTGCCTTTCGACATGGTGCGGACGCGGCGCTTCAAGGCCGATGCGCATGGCCGCCGCATCGATCCGCGCGCCATGATGCGTTCGGCCGCGCGCACCGGCGGCGAACTGATCCTGCCGAAATTCCGCTCAGCCCGCGAGGTTCATCCGCCACTGGTGGTGTTGGCCGACATTTCCGGCTCGATGAGCCAGTACACGCGGATTTTCCTGCATTTCCTGCATGCGCTAACGGAAAAAAGGCGTCGCGTGCACACCTTCGTCTTCGGTACCCGGCTGACCAATCTGACGCGGCAGATGCGCCATCGCGACCCGGATGCAGCCCTTGCCGACTGTTCGGCGGCGGTCATGGACTGGTCGGGTGGCACCCGCATCGGCGACACGCTGGCCGAGTTCAACCTGATATGGTCGCGTCGCGTGCTGGGGCAGGGGGCGGTCGTGCTTCTGATCACAGATGGGCTGGAGCGCGACGATGTCGCCGGCCTGTCGGAGGAGATGGAGCGCCTGCACAAATCCTGCCGGCGGCTGATCTGGCTGAACCCGTTGCTGCGCTTCGACGGCTTCCAGGCGCGCGCCCGTGGCGTCAAGGCGATGCTGCCGCATGTCGACGAGTTCCGCTCGGTGCACAATCTCGATGCGCTCGCCGATCTCTGCGCGTCATTGGACAAGAAGTCGGCACAATCCGTCGATCCGCGCCGATGGCTGGAAGCTGGCGCGAGGCGCGCCGCATAACCATATCCTTCCCATCCGGAAAACAGATCCCGAGAAAAACAGACTTCTGGAGAAACGGTCATGGAAAACAGCATTTATCTGGATGAGGCCCGCGACCCGCTGATCATTGCGGAGGGCTGGATGAAGGACGGCAAGGACGTGGCCATCGCGACAGTGGTCGAGACCTGGGGTTCGGCGCCCCGACCTGTAGGCAGCCATCTGGTCATCGACGCAGACGGCAATTTCCATGGCTCCGTCTCGGGCGGCTGCGTCGAAGGCGCTGTGGTCAGCGAGGCCATCGACGTCATCGACAGCGGCAAGGCCAGGATGCTGGAGTTCGGTGTTGCCGACGAAACCGCATGGCAAGTGGGCTTGTCCTGTGGCGGCCGCATCAAGGTGTACGTGGAAAGACTGGGCTAGAGCATGATCCCAAAAAGTGGGACCCGGTTTTTGGACAAGATGATGCTCGGACAAGAGATTTCCTGATGGATCCCTACGCCTTAAAAACTTTGAACGCCGAACGACGCGCCCGCCGTGCGGCGATCCTTGTCACCGATCTCGGTGACGGCCGCGACCGGATCGTGCGCGAGGGCGATCACGTCGCCGGCGATCTCGGAACCGCGATCGCCAGGGCGTTTCGCACCGGTAATTCCGGTTCGGTCGAAGCCGAGGGGCGGACTTTCTTTCTCAACGCGCATCTGCCGCAGCCGCGTCTGGTCGTGATTGGCGCTGTCCATATCAGCCAGGCGCTGGCGCCGATGGCGAAGATCGCCGGCTATCCCGTGGAGATCATCGACCCCCGCACCGCTTTCGCCACGCCGGACCGCTTTCCCGATGTGGCGCTTCATGCCGAATGGCCGGAGGATGTGCTGAAGCGTCAGCCGCTCGACAGCTACACCGCACTTGCCGCCGTCACCCATGATCCGAAGGTCGATGATTTCGCCCTGAAGGCAGCACTAGACGCCAACTGCTTCTATGTCGGCGCGCTCGGCAGCAGGAAGACGCATGCCAAGCGTGTCGAACGTTTGCTGGCGCTGGGCGCGAGCGCCGACCAGATCGCCCGTATCCATGCGCCGATCGGGCTCGATATTGGTGCTGCCAGCCCGGGAGAGATTGCTGTTGCGGTGTTGGCCCAGGCGATCCATGCCTTCCGCTCGCGCGGGCTGGACGCAAAAGGTGCGGCGGCGTGAAATTCGGACCGATCCCGATCGAGACGGCGGAAGGCGCGGTGCTGGCACACTCCACCACCGCTGGTGAACGCCGCTTCCGCAAGGCGCATAGGCTGAGCGCCGAAGATGTGGCGCTGCTACGGACTGCCGGTGTTTCCGAGGTCGTTGCGGCTGTTCTGGCTGAGGACGACCTCGGCGAGGATGCGGCCGCGCAAACGATTGCCGGGAGCATGGCCTTTCGCGGCATCGAAGCCAAGCCTGCCGCGACCGGGCGGGTCAACCTCCACGCCAAGGCGCCGGGCATCTTCACGGTCGATGCCGCTGCCATCGACGCCATCAATGCCATCGATCCCGCCATCACCATCGCCACGCTGGCGCAGCATGCGCCGGTCGAAAAAGGCCAGATGGTCGCGACGGTGAAGATCATTCCCTTCGCGGTCGGTTCAGCGCTGGTCGACGCTGCGACAGAAATCTGCGCCGCAGGCGAGATATTTGCCGTCAATGCCTACCGGCCCGTGCGTGTCGGCGTCATCCAGACGGTTCTGCCGGGCATCAAGCCTTCCGTGCTCGACAAGACGCTGCGCGTCACCGAAGCACGGCTGGCGCGTACCGGCGGCAGGCTGACAGCCGAGCGCCGCACGGCGCATGAGATCGCGCCGGTGGCGGAGGCCACGGCTTCCCTGGTGCGCGACAATGACATGGTGGTGATCTTCGGCGCCTCGGCGATGAGCGATTTCGCCGATGTCATTCCCGCGGCGATCGAGAAAGCGGGCGGTACCGTCGTCCGCGCGGGTATGCCGGTCGATCCCGGCAATCTGCTGGTGCTCGGTGCGCTCGGAGGCAAGCACATCATCGGCGCGCCCGGCTGCGCCCGCAGCCCCAAGGAGAACGGGTTCGATTGGGTGCTGGACCGATTGATCGCCGGTCTCGACGTGACCGCCAGGGATATTGCCGGCATGGGGGTCGGCGGACTGTTGATGGAAATCCCCACACGGCCGCAGCCGCGCGAACCGCTGCCGGCCAAATCTCAACTGAAGATCGGCATCGTGCTGCTGGCGGCCGGCCGGTCGAGCCGCATGGGCGGGCCGAACAAGCTGTTGGCGCTGTTCGACGGCAAGCCGCTGGTGTACCGCACCGCCGAGCGGGCGCTTGGCTCGAAGGCGTCCAGAACTGTCGTTGTCACCGGCCACCAGCGCGAGCGGGTGCGCGCTGCGCTGGCGGGCCTCGACGTGACCTTCGCGCACAATCCTGATTTTACCGACGGCTTGTCCACGTCGCTGAAGGCCGGCATTGCCTATCTGCCGGAGGACTCCGCCGGTGTGATGATCGTGCTCGGCGACATGCCCGATATCACGTCCCACGATCTCGACAGATTGATCGATGCGTTCCGCAAGGGCGGCGGCAATGCGGTGGTCCGCGCTTCGCATGACGGCAAGCGCGGCAATCCGGTGCTGTTGCCGCGTTCGCTGTTTCCGGCGATCGCCCATCTGGAGGGCGACACCGGTGCACGCCATCTGGTCGAGACCGAAGGGCTCGATGTCATCGATGTCGAGATCGGCGCGGCGGCGTCTGTCGATGTCGACACGCGCGAGGCGCTGGAAGGCGCCGGCGGCGTGCTGCAGGATTGACAAACCCAAGCCGAATTACGCATGCCTTGGGTATGTCTTTTCGCCGCCAAATTTTCTGTGCCTTTGCAGTCACGACCGCGTTGCTGTCTTCGGCCGCGCAAAGTCAGACGCTGTCCCTAAAACCCTTCAAGGACGATCTCTTCGCCTATCCGCCCACGCTGTCGTCCGACAGCAACGGCGCCTACACGGTCATCGACTACCGCGAGATGCGCGACATCAACCAGCGTGACCAGGTGCCCGAGCGGCGGGTGAACGCCCAATATACCGACGCCAGCGTGCGCAAGGTGCAGCAGGATCTGTTGCTGAAAACCGACGCCGGCGATATCAGGCATGTCGCCGTCGGCAAGACCGAGGGCGCCGGCATCATCGTGCTTTACCTGCACGGGCAGGGCGGCAGCCGCAAGCAAGGTGTCGACGACTTCACCTTCGGCGGCAATTTCAACCGGCTCAAGAACCTGATGGCCGGCAATGGCGGCCTCTATCTCAGTCCGGATTTTACCGATTTCGGCGACAAGGGAGCGGCGCAGGTGGCGGCGCTGATCGGTCATTATGCCGAACGATCGCCAGGCGCGAAGATCTTCGTCGCCTGCGGCTCGATGGGCGGCGCGCTGTGCTGGAAGCTTGCCGCGCGCAAGGACATGGGCGGCCGCATCAACGGCCTGCTGCTGCTCGGCTCGCTATGGGATGAGAGCTTTTTCACCAGCCCAGCATTCAAGCGCCGTGTGCCGGTCTTTTTCGGCCAGGGCAGTCACGACGTGGTCTTCCCAGTGGCAAATCAGGAGGCATTCTTTCGCTCGATCCTGGCCAAATCGAAGACTTACCCGACCCGTTTCGTTCGTTTCGAGACCGGTACCCATGGCACCCCGATCCGCATGACCGACTGGCGCGGCACGCTCAACTGGATGCTATCGAAGTCGCCCTGATCGACACAGCCTGCAAGCCCGTGTGACGCTCAAGGCGCAGTGTTGTAGTCGACGACAGTCTCGGGATTTTGCTCGCCGTCATAGGATGCATCGACGTCGTACTGGACCAGCGAGAAATTGCCGTTGCGGAACAGATACGTGCCGGCGTCGGAAGCATCGCCGACCCCGCGCCACTTGTTGAACGTGGTGATCGTCTGGGTGGCCTCGTCGTAGTCGGAATTGACCGCCCAGCCGGACGTCTGGAAACCGACGATGCTCATGCCCAGCAATTTGCCGTTGCTGTCATTGTTCTCGTAGCGGATGTCCATCTTGGGTTCGGCGAATTGCAATTGCTGCACGGCCGATGTCTCGTCGGTCATATAATAGACCGAGCTTTCATTGTAGGCGGCGGCCGAGCAGGAAAAATGGAACAGCCGCGTCTCCTTGTCGGGGTCGCCGGGCTGCGCATCCTTGTCCTTGTATTTGATTGAAAAGACCGTCGGCTCGTCGGCCAGGAACTGCTTGTCGCACTGGTCGCCATAGGTTGCCAGAAACGCCTTCTTTGCCTGCTCCAGCGCAGTGTCCTTCTTCGGTGGCGGCGGCCCATCGCCGCAGCTTGGCGGCAGCGCCTCCTCGAAATCGACGGTGGAGGGTTTCAGTGCCCCCTTCTCGATGTGGATCGGATCGAAGGGTGGCTCCGCCTGGATCTGGGCATTCACCTGGCGCAGCGTGTAGCAACCGGCAAAAACCTTTTCGCCGCCGCTCTTATCGGTGGCGCGGATGGCGATGGGCACGTTGTAGAAAATGCTGCCGGCCGCACCTTCGTCGGAAACCGCCCCGGTCAAGACCTCGACCTTGTCGGTGCCGTCATAGCCCTTGACGAAACTGTCGAAATCCTTTGCCGGTTTTGTATCGCCGAAATACCCCCAGGCGCGGGCGAATTCGTGCCGGGTGATGGCGCTGTAGAGCGAACGAACAACAGCATCGGCGCTCGACCGGTCGTCGACATAGGGCGCTTCGGGGGCATCTTCGGCTGCCAAGGTCGTTTGACCGATCGGGGCCAGGGAGAGAAAGGCAGTCGCTGCGAAAAGGGCGCATCTCATCGGGAACCTCCGCTCGATAAGAGGATTCTACGACGGCGATTGCGGCAACGTGGTGAC
>NZ_RZPW01000379.1:0-5899 GCF_003998455.1 Mesorhizobium sp. M7A.F.Ca.CA.001.08.2.1
GGGTTGTTGGACAGGCGGATCTCGCCCCCTGCGGCGCGTGCGATGTTGCGGGCAATGGTCAGGCCGAGGCCCAGACCGCCGGTCTGGCGGTTGCGCGATTGTTCGAGGCGCACGAACGAGCCGAACACCGCGTCGATCTGTGCCTGCGGTATGCCAGGCCCTTCATCGCGGATGGTGAGCAGGATCATGTCCTCCGACCGGCGCAGCGAAAGATGCGCCTTCTTGCCGTAGGTGACCGCGTTCTGCACCAGATTGGTGACGCAGCGCTTGAGCGCGACCGGCCGCGCCATGCAGATCAGCCCGCGCGAACGGGTCTCGTCGTCGAACGAGACGTCGTCATAGCCGTCGGCGATCGATTCCACGAGCGACCAGAAATCGATGCGTTCGTTCTTTTCCTCGGTCACTTCGAAGGTGGCAAAGTCGATCACCGAACTGGCAATGCTCTCGACATCGGCGAGATCGTGGGCCAGCGCCTCGCGGACCGCCGATTTGCGCAACAGCTCCAGGCGCAGGCGCATCCTGGTCATCGGCGTGCGCAGGTCATGCGCCAGTGCCGCCGCCAGATGTTCGCGGTCCTCGACATATTCGCGCAATCTCGCCTGCATGGCATTGATCGCCTTGGCGGCGGCACGCACCTCGCGGCTGCCGCTCTCGGCGATCGGCGGGCTCTTCAGATCCTTGCCGATCCGGTTCACGGCGGTTTCCATCATCCGGTAGGGCGCCGTCAGCCGGCGCAGTGACCAGATCGACATGATCACCACCAGCCCTGCGATCAGCGAATAGAGCGGCAGGCTGTCGAAGCTCAGGATCGGGCCGACGGGCGTGATCGGTTCGGTGAAATTCAGCCATTGGCCGTCGGCGAAGCGCAGCGATGCCGTCAGCTTGTCGCTCTGGGCGAAGTCGGCGGCCAGCACCAGAAGGTCGCGCTCGACCTGGCCGATGTCGGGTCCTGGCGTCGTGCCGTCCGCGTCGTCGGCCTCGCGCGTCGCCGGATCGCGGCGCACGCGTGCATCGGTGATGCCGAATTTGGACAGCCGGCCGACGAGGATGTCTTCGAGTTCGGCCAGTTCGTCGTCGCCGGCGATCGACGAAGTGACCGCCGGCGTGTCCGAAACGGTGAGCGCGTAGGTGGAGTTGAACAGGCCGGTCGCCGTCGCCTTGCGCTCGTCCGGACTGGCGTCATGCATGAGCTGCACCAGCGAGAAGGCACGGTCGTTGAGCCGGTAGAGGTCGACGACGTCGTTGGCGGCAGCGCGGTCGCGCGAGACGATGTAGAGGGTCGCGACCTGGCTGATCAGCAGGCCGGCAATGACGATCAGCAGCACCCAGACAGGCAAGGTCTGCGGCAGGAAACGTCTCATTCGGAGGTCGTCTCGGGCAGGAACTGGTAGCCGCCGCTGCGTACGGTCAGGATCAGCTTGGGCGTCTTCGGGTCGTCCTCCATCTTGCGCCGCAACCGGCTGACCAGGATGTCGATGCTGCGGTCGAAGGAATAGTCGCTGTCGCCGCCGGACAATTCGATGAGCTGGTCGCGGGTCAGCACACGCTGCGCACTCTTGACGAAGGTCTGCAGCAGGTTGAATTCGGCCATGGTCAGCTCGACCCTGACATCGTCGGGTGCGATCAGCCGGCGCCGGGCACAGTCCATCGTCCAGCCAGCGAAGCGGTAGATCTGCTTGGTGGTGGCGCGCTTCGGCTCGGCGGCGCCATTGCGCCTGAGCACGGCCCGGATGCGCGCCAAAAGCTCGCGCGGGTCGAAGGGCTTGGGCACATAGTCGTCGGCGCCCATTTCCAGGCCGACGACGCGGTCGGTCGTCTCGGTGACGGCGGTCAGCATGATGATCGGCGTCGAATACTGGGCGCGCAGGTCGCGGCACAGCTCCAGCCCGCTCTTGCCGGGCAGCATCACGTCGAGGACGATGAGGTCCACCTGGACGCGCCGCAGGATGGTCTCCATCTCGATGCCGTCGGCGGCAACCGAGGTGTGCAGGCCCCGCTTCTGGAAGAATTCCTGCAGCAGGTCGCGGATGCCCTTATCGTCGTCGACGATCAGTATGTGTGCATCGGATTTCACAGCAGCCCTGTCATTGTTGCCAAGCCCTTCTGTCTTTGATTGCCAAGCCCTTCGGTCGCAACCCACACGATAGAATTCAGGCCATATGTTGGCCAGTGGCTATGATGGAGTTCACACCGGCTTTCTCAGACACACTCCAGAAACAAAATTCTACAGTTCAGAAAAACTCCTGAAAAATTTCAAAGGCATAACTGATCTCGTGGCGGTCAGGTCATCGGCTGCGACGCTAGTCTCCGGGTTTACGGATAAACCGATGCCAAGGTTGTCGATCAGTTTGTTGGGTGCGTTGCTGGGCTTCTGCCTGGTCACTGCCGCTGTCGGACAATCGGACGCAAAGGCGACGCTCACAACCCGGAGCGAACGGTGCGCCAATCTCAGCCACCAATTTGATGAAGCCCTCGAAACCCATGCCACGGCAACGCAGGTCACCGCGGCAAAGGCACTTCAGAGAAAGGGCAACCGGTACTGCGCCGCCAAGAAACAGGCACAGGGCATCCGGATGCTCGCCAATGCTTTGAAGCTGCTTGGAGTGACGCCGAACGACCCGGTTCAGTAACGCTCCGAAACTTGACCCGCATAAAAAGGAAACGAAGCCATGAAAAAGTCCATCCTCTCCGCAACCGGTCTCGCCGTCGCTCTCGCTTTCGCGATGCCGGCTCTCGGCAACGCCGCCGCCACCACGACCGCTGCTCCGGCTGCTTCGACGACCACCGCTCCGGCGACTGCCGCTCCGGCCAAGGCTGCTCCCAAGAAGGTCGTCAAGAAGACCGTCAAGAAGCACAAGAAGGCTGCTGAGAAGGCCGTCAAGAAGGACGCCCCGAAGACCTGATAAGGTCCGGCATAAAATGCCGGCCTGTTGACCAAGGCCGCTCCAGCTGGTTTCGGTTGGAGCGGCCTTCTTCCTGTCCGAGCCGCTGAAGCCCTGACATTGGCGATGCAGCGGTCGATGGGTTCAACTGATCTTTGGCGAAGTCTGGCACCGGCAGCTTCCGCCTCGACTGACACTTAACCCGTTTGCAACGCCGGCCGTGTAGGACAATCCGCATGAAGAAGCGGCTTTCGTCCATTTTGCGCTCGATGGTGATCGGCGGTCTGGTTGCCACCGGCCTCGCCAGAGTGCTTATCCTGTTCACCGCCAGCCCGGTCCCCGATCCGGCCAGCGGACGCACCGAGCCTTCGCTGTTCGCGCCGGCGATTTCCACCAACTGGGACTACATAACGCCGGCACAGACCTGGCTGCTGGTCGTGCTGACCGGCGCGACGTTGATCTGCGTCGCCGCGTGGCCGATCGCGACCTGGCTGGAACGCCGGGCGGATGCCGGCGGAAACCGTTTTCGGTCCGATATACCGCCCGCTGCGGCCGTGCGGCAGATTCCCGGCCGCCGCATGTTCGGCCGCCAGGGCCGTTGAACGGCAACCGACACCTTCCCACATGATTATGAATGGCCGCGTCGGCGGACACCGGTTTCGCGCGTCGATCAAAATGGACGACCGTTTTCACCGGTGCCAGAATGGCGGTCACGTCGCTTACGCAAAACTGTCGGTTCCGATGCCTGAAATCACCACAAAACCGCGTACCCAGATCAAGCCGCAAGTCGAACGGCCAAAACTCTACAAGGTCATCCTCATCAACGACGATTTCACGCCGCGCGAATTCGTGGTGACGGTGCTGAAGGGCGAGTTCAAACTCAGCGAGGACCAGGCGCACCGGGTGATGATCACTGCGCATCGGCGTGGCGTCTGCGTCGTCGCCGTGTTCACCAAGGATGTCGCCGAGACCAAAGCGACGCGCGCCACCGATGCCGGCAAGGCCAAGGGCTACCCGCTGATGTTCACGACGGAGCCGGAGGAGTAGAGCAGGGGGCTTTCCCTTCTCCGACAAGGGGAGAAGGAAAAAGAGCGCCGCGCTACCGTCCCTCGCGGTACCACATCGAACCCATTGCCAGAAGCAGCAGGCCGAGGCCGAGGAAGCCGCCGAACAGCGGCACGCGCGAGACGGCTTTGAGCACGCTGTCGTCTGTCGTGCGCAGGCCGATCCAGTCGCTGCCGGATGCGGCACCAGCCGAGCGCACCGGCACGATGGAAGGCAGCGTCACGTCGCTGCCAAGGGCTGTGGAAGACGCCAGCCGGCGCACGCTGCCGCCGGTGGCTTCGGCCGGCGCCTTCAGCCGGTTTTCGGTGGAAATGACGTCGGCGAATTCCGGTGCGTTGACCGGCCCGACATGGGCGAGCGCGGTGAGGTCGCCATTGGCGACCTGGTAGAGCCCGATCTCGCTGGTCTCGACGCTGCCGAGGAAGACCCCGGGCTCGGCTTTGTCGAGCTTGACGGTCAAGGTTTTGCCGGACGGGGTGATGATCTGCGCGGCGCCGGGATCGTCGGCCATCGTCTGGCGGCGGATTTCCAGCACCATGCCACGACCATCGGCGGTCAGCCGCTCCTCCTCGAGCTCCGGCTCCTTCATCAGCCAGTGCGCGATGCGCCGATAAAGCTGGACATGCGGGCCGCCGCCCTCGAAGCCGCGCGCCCACAGCCAGCCCTGATCGGACAGCAGCATGCCGACGCGGCCTTCTCCCTTGCGGTCGAGCAGCAGCAGCGGCCGGTTGTCGGCGCCCTTCATGACCACTTCGCCTTCCGGGTTCTGCACGCCTATGGTGCGGAACCAGCGGCTCCAGCGCGGCGGCTCGGTGGCCGAGCCATCGAGCCCACGCGTCACCGGGTGGCGCTGGCCGAGTTCGGTGAGGCGCGGATAGAAGGCCTTGTCGACAACTTCGCCGGTCGGCATCGCCGGCAGGGCGGCCATCAGCGGCGTGCGCGCGATCGAGCTTTCGCCGGCATATTCGGGGCCGGCCGCGATCAGCAGCGCGCCGCCCTTTTCGACATATTCGGAGATGTAGTCGTAATAGAGGATCGGCAGCACGTCGCGGTGCTGGTAGCGGTCGAAGATGATGAGGTCGAAATCCTTGATCTTCTCGACGAACAGTTCGCGGGTCGGGAAGGCGATAAGCGACAATTCGTTGATCGGCGTGCCGTCCTGCTTTTCCGGCGGCCGCAGGATGGTGAAATGGACAAGATCGACCGAGGCGTCGGATTTCAGCAGGTTGCGCCAGGTGCGCTCGCCGGCATGCGGCTCGCCGGAGACGAGCAGCACACGCAGGTTCTCGCGAATGCCGTCGATCAGTGCGATGGCGCGGTTGTTGGTGTCGGTCAGTTCGCCCGGCTCGCGATCGATGGCGAGTTCGACGATGTTGCGGCCGGCACCCGGAATGGTGACCTGCAGCGGCATGGCCTGGCCAACGGTGGCGTGCTCGACGGCGACCTGCTCGCCATTGACCGAGACGCGCACATCGACCGGGCCAGTCTCGTTTTCGGTCGAGATGACGCGGTAGGTCATGTCGAGCGGCTTGCCAACAAGGCCGAAGCGCGGCGCGTTCTCGAAGCGGATGCGGCGGTCCTTTTCGTGGTCGTTGCCGGTGATCAGCGCATGCAGCGGGGCGTTGAAATCTGGCGCGCCCGGCGGCGCGTCATGGACCTCGCCATCGGTGATCATGATCGCGCCGCCGATGCGTGACGGCGGCACGTCGCGGAAGGCGCCTTCAAGCGCGCCGAACAGCCGTGTCTCGGTGCGCTCTTCGGCGGCCTCGGATTTGCCGGCCTCGACGACCCGCACGTCGAACTGCTTGAAGCGGCCAAGCCGCTGCTGCAGCCCGGCCAGCGCCTCGTCGGTCTGCTTGGTGCGATCGCCGATATCCTGGCTCTGGCTGCGGTCGACGACGAGGGCGACAACGCTTTTCAGCGGCTCGCGCTCCTCGTTGAGGAACACCGGG
>NZ_RZPW01000037.1:0-16778 GCF_003998455.1 Mesorhizobium sp. M7A.F.Ca.CA.001.08.2.1
AGAGGGGGGGGGCAAAGGATCGCTACCGACGCATTCCCTGGAAATTCAGGCCTGCGCCTGCTGTGCCTCTGGCGCCGGCTTCCCTTTCTGCCGCTCCGCCCAATCCTCCAGCCAGTCGCGGCTTTGCATCTCGATCAGCCGCGATGCGGTGCGCTCGAACTCGAAGACCTCCACGCCGCGCTTGGCGGCATAAAGCGCTTGCGGCGGCGCTTCGGCGCTCACCACCAGCCGCACATGATGGTCGTAGAGCGTGTCGATCAGAAGGATGAAGCGTTTGGCCTCGTTGCGCTTGCCTTCGCCGAGCACCGGGACGTGGTCGATGAAAATGGTTGAGAAGCGCCCGGCGATCGCCAGGAAATCGCGCGCGCCAAGCGGCTTTTCGCAGAGATCGGCGAAGGAGAACCGCGCCGCATCGCCTGCCGCACGCGGCACGATCACCTGCCGCCCTTTGAGGGCAATCGATGTCTCGGCGGTCGGCGCGTTGCGCGTCATGGCTTGCCAGGCCTCGTCGAGTAGCTGGTCCGCCGCCGCATCGGCCGGCGTGACATAGACCGGTGTCCGGGCGAGCTTTTCCAGCCGGTAGTCCTTGTCGGCATCGAGCGCCAGCACCTGTGTGTGCCGCTCCAGTATGCCGATGAAGGGCAGGAAAAGCTGACGGTTCAGCCCGTCGCTGTAGAGGTTTTCCGGCGCCACATTCGAGGTGGCGACCAGCACCACACCGCTGGCAAACAGCGCCGAAAACAACCTGGACAGGATCATCGCGTCGGCGATGTCGGTGACCGAGAACTCGTCGAAGCACAGCACCCAGGCTTGCTCGGCAAGGGCCTTGGCCACCGGCGGGATCGGGTCGTCCTCCTTGACGTCGCCATTCTTGCGCGCCTGCCGGTGCTTCTGGATACGGTCCTGCACGTCCGCCATGAAGTCGTTGAAGTGGACGCGGCGCTTGCGCCGCACCGGCAGCAACTCGAAGAACATGTCCATCAGCATGGTCTTGCCGCGACCGACGCCGCCATGGATGTAAAGGCCTTTGACGGCCTCATGCGTCTCGCGCTTGCGGGCGAACAGCCAGCCCAGCGCGCTCGACTTATGCGCCAGCCGCTTGGCCGAGATCTCATCGGTCAGCCGGTCGAGCGCCGCAACGATCCGTTCCTGCGCCGGATCGCGGTCGATCGTACCGGTTTCCACCAGATGGTCGTAGCGCTGCCTGACGGTCGCATGGGTCTGGAGGCCGTCACGCAGATGCATCGGTCACGTCATTTGTTTATGCATGTCGCTGTCCCGAAACCGGGGTCACTTCTGCGCGACACGCATTCGGAGGACTAAAGCGGTCGTGTCTGAACGGATTCAGACGACCCGCTTTAGATCTTTGTTTTCCCAAAACCGCGGCCACTTTTGGGCGACATGCATTAGCCTACCTTGTAAGCGAAATCGGCTGGCCGTTGGAAGTCTGGCCGTCGAATTTCGAGCCGCCCGAGGAATAGAGCCGCGCCAGCGCACCGCCACTCTCGTCATAGAGCGTCAGCTGCTTGCCGGCGACGTTCCACGACTTGACGCCGTCCATCGGCGCCGGGCAATGCAGCGGCCCAGCGCGGAAGCCGGCGCCGAATTTGGTCTGCGGTGTCGCCACCTTGCAGCTCTGGCCCGCAACGCTGGCGTTCCAGACACCGGCGACGCTGGCGGCAGTCACGTCCGAAGCGCCGGCCGGCGCCGAACCATCCGAAGGCAGCGCGGCGACCTGCGTGTTCGCAGGAGCGGTCGGGAATTGAGACGGGTCGGTGGTGCCGGGCGATGCCGGCGGCGGCAGTTGGTTCGCCGTCACCTTGCCGGCGGGCGCGGCCTCCAGCGGTGCCGGCTGCTGGTCATCCATCGAGGAGAAACGCGAGGTCGAACAGCCGCTCGCAACGAGCGCCGCCAGCGATACGGCCACCAGACCGGTTTTCGAAAAAGTCATTCCAACCTCCGTCGGATCCGGCTGGGGGGAAGCCGTCCGCACAATCTCACCCCCACCAAGATGGAGAAGGTGGCGAAATTTCAACCCGATATGGTTAAAATACAGTTTGCAGCAAGAATTGTTGCAAATTTATCGCAATCGCGGCGGCTGACCGCTTGTCGCGCGTCGACTGGGGATCCGGTCAAAGCAGTGCAGCGCCGACATTCGACGGTTGGACGCTTGCGCGAGCCGCCTTAGCGCCTATGTCTGGAAAACGAAACACCTGCCGGAGCCGCAAAATTGGCCGCGAGAAAGACAGCCGCCAATCGCTATTATAGCGGCCCGCCCAGCGACCATTTCGACGGCGCATTGTTCTTCAATCCCGACGGCCAGCCACCCGGCCGTTTCGCCGACCTGCTGAAATGGCAGTTGAATGGCCAGCGCTCGAAATGGCCGGCGAGCGATGCAAGCCCCTTTCCGCAGGCAAAGCCGGCGACAAGGGTCGAGGGCGCCGCGCTGGAAGTGACGATGGTTGGCCATTCCACCTTGCTGGTCCAGACGGCCGGTCTGAACATCCTTACCGATCCGGTATGGTCGTTGCGCGCCTCGCCGCTTTCCTTCGCCGGACCAAAACGCATCAATGCGCCAGGCATCGCCTTTGCCGACCTGCCGCCGATCGACCTCGTGCTGGTCAGCCACAACCACTACGACCATCTCGACCTCGCCACGTTGAAGCGGCTGAAGGCCGGCCACGACCCGCTGGTGCTCACTCCGCTCGGCAACGACGCCATCATCGAAAGCCGCCGTGCCCGGCATGCGACTGTCGGCGCATGACTGGGGCGACAGCGTCGAGATCGGCAATGGCGCCGCCGTCCATGTCGAGCCGGTGCATCACTGGTCGGCGCGTGGCGCCCGAGACCGGCGCATGGCGCTCTGGGCCGGCTTTGTCGTCGAAACGCCTGACGGCAAGCTCTATTTCGCCGGCGACACCGGCTTCCACGATGGCATCAACTACCGGCGGATGGCCGAGAAACATGGCGGTTTCCGCTTCGCCATTCTGCCGATCGGCGCTTATGAGCCGCGCTGGTTCATGGCGCCGCAGCACCAGAACCCCTGGGAAGCGGTGCAAGGCATGACGCTGTGCAACGCCGCCCATGCCGCCGGCTGTCACTGGGGCACCTTCCAGCTCACCGACGAGCCGATCGACGAGCCGGCGCGCAAATTGACCGAGGCGCTTGACGATCGAGGCATCCCACGCGAGCGCTTTCGCGCCTTGCGGCCGGGCGAGGTCTGGGATGTGCCGGAGCACATAGCGCCCTGATCCGCATCGGTTCGACGGAACCCCAGCGCTGCAACCGCGTTTTCATGTGGTTGAAATATTTGCCGGTTTGCGAGGCATTGTCATGCTCAAATGGATTATCATTCTCCTGATCGTCGCCGCGGCGGCGAGCTTGCTCGGCATGCCGGCACTGGCAGGTGCCGCGGCCACGGGTGCGCGCATCCTTATCGGCATCGTTCTGATCATCTTCCTGCTGGTGGTGCTGGGCATTTTCGCCGTCACGTAAGTCCGGCGCTTTCGCCGAGACCAAGCGGCTGCGCACTGGTAATTCCTGCCCGTTTCCGCCATATAGCGCCAAACGGACACGGAATTTTTCGGAGCAATGGCCAGCACTGCCCCTTTCGCCAAGATGAACGGCATCGGCAACGAGATCATCGTTGCCGATATGCGTGGCCGTGCCGATCGGGTGACGGCGGCGGCGGCGATTGCGCTGAACGCCGATGCCGCGACCAGCTTCGACCAGATCATGGCGATCCATGACGCCAGGACGCCTGGCACCGCCTTTTTCATCGACATCCTGAATTCCGATGGAACCGGTGCGCAGGCCTGCGGCAATGGCATGCGCTGCGTCGTCCAGGCGCTCGCCGCCGAGACCGGCCAGAAGATCTTCACCTTCGAGACCGTGGCGGGCATCCTCAATGCGCGCGAACACGCCGACGGTTCGATCTCGGTCGACATGGGCACGCCGCGCTTCGGCTGGCAGGATATCCCGCTGGCCGAGGAATTCCGCGACACCCGCATGATCGAGCTGCAGATCGGCCCGATCGACGCCCCCGTGCTGCATTCACCCTCGGTCGTTTCGATGGGCAACCCGCACGCGATCTTCTGGGTCGACAACGACGTCTGGTCCTACGAGCTCGACCGCTTCGGTCCGCTGCTCGAGAACCACCCGATGTTCCCCGAGCGCGCCAACATAACCATCGCTCAGGTTACTTCGCCCGAAACCATGATCATCCGCACCTGGGAACGCGGCGCCGGCCTGACCAAGGCCTGCGGCTCGGCCTCCTGCGCCGCCGTCGTGGCCGCGGCTCGCACCAATCGGACCGGCCGCAGCGTCAGTCTGTTGACGCCAGGCGGCGGCACGCTGCATGTCGAATGGCGCGACGATGACCACGTGGTCCTGACGGGCGCCGCCGAATGGGAATTTTCCGGCAACTTCGACCCGTCGATCGGGACATGGGCCCGCGACACTGAAAGCGCGGCCTGATGTCCGCTCTGCCCAAGAGCCCGATGTCCCCGGGGATCGATGTCGTCACCTTCGGCTGCCGGCTCAACACCTATGAATCGCAGGTGATGCGGCGCGAGGCTGAAAGTGCGGGCCTCGGCGCGTTGGAAGGTGGCGCCGTGATCTTCAACACCTGCGCCGTGACAGGCGAAGCAGTGCGCCAGGCCAAGCAGGCGATCCGCAAGGCGCGCCGCGACAACCCGCGAGCCCGCATCATCGTCACCGGCTGCGCCGCGCAGACCGAGCCTGAAAAATTCGCCGCCATGGACGAGGTCGATCTCGTGCTTGGCAATGAAGAGAAGCTGAACGCGAATTCCTACCGCGCGCTGCCGGATTTCGGCGTCAACGACACCGAGAAGGCGCGCGTCAACGATATCTTTTCGGTGCGTGAGACCGCAGGCCACCTGGTCGACGCCATCGAGGGCCGCGCACGCGCCTTCGTCCAGGTGCAGAACGGCTGCGACCACCGCTGCACCTTCTGCATCATTCCCTACGGCCGCGGCAATTCGCGCTCGGTGCCGATGGGCGCCGTGGTCGAGCAGGTCAAGCGGCTCGCCGGCAACGGCTATGCCGAGATCGTTCTGACCGGCGTCGACATGACTTCATTCGG
Source organism: Mesorhizobium sp. M7A.F.Ca.CA.001.08.2.1 (assembly GCF_003998455.1). Classification (NCBI taxonomy): domain Bacteria; kingdom Pseudomonadati; phylum Pseudomonadota; class Alphaproteobacteria; order Hyphomicrobiales; family Phyllobacteriaceae; genus Mesorhizobium; species Mesorhizobium sp. M7A.F.Ca.CA.001.08.2.1. Next base: position 5,105 of record NZ_RZPW01000037.1, read on the forward strand.
CGCCGACCTGCCGGGCGCGCCGAAGCTCGGCAAACTGGTGAAGACCATCCTGAAACAGGTGCCCGATGTTAAGCGCCTGCGGCTGTCGTCGATCGATTCGATCGAGGCCGACGACGATTTGCTCGACGCCATCGCCACCGAGCCCCGGTTGATGCCGCATCTGCATCTGTCGCTGCAGTCGGGCGACGACATGATCCTGAAGCGCATGAAGCGAAGGCATCTGCGCGATCAGTCGATCCGCTTCTGCGAGGATGTGCGCAAACTGCGCCCCGGTATCGTCTTTGGCGCCGACATCATCGCCGGCTTCCCGACCGAGACCGACGAAATGTTCGAGAACTCGGAGAAAATTGTCGAGGAGTGTGGCCTGACCCATCTCCACGTCTTCCCCTTCAGCCCACGCGAAGGCACGCCTGCCGCGCGCATGCCGCAGCTCCGCCGCGAGGTGGTCAAGCAGCGCGCCGCCCGGCTGCGCGCCGCCGGTGAAGTTGCCTATGTCAGGCATCTGTCGTTGCTCACCGGTACGCGTCAGTCGATCCTGATCGAGCGAGACGGCCTTGGCCGCACCGAGGGTTTTACGCTTGCCGCACTCGGCACGGGCGCACCGGGTGAGATCGTCGAGGCCGATATATCGGGCCACGATGGTACCAGGCTGATCGCGGCGCCGCTTGCCGCCCGCGCCGCCTGAGAAACGCAAAGCATGGCTGGTTTTTTCAAGAAGATATTTTCGTTCGGCAAGAAAGAGGTGGTCGAGGAACGGATCGACGAGACCGCCCCGCTACCGCCGATCAAATGGGAAGCACTCGATGCGCTGAAGCCGGCGGCCGAACAGGTCGTCCCGGAGTTCTTGAAGCGCGACGAGCCGCGACCCGAGGCAGAAACGACGCCGACGGTCGAGCCGGAGGTAATTCCTGCGCCGGAACCGGCGCCTGTCGAGGAACCGGTGCCCGCGCCGGAGCCGACCATCCCGCCAGCACCGGAGCCGACTGTTCCCTCCGAGCCGGAACCTCTGCCGGAGCCCGCGCCGAAAGAAGAACCGGCGCCCGCGCCAGAGACTCCAGAGCCGCCGGCGCCCGAGGAAGTTCCGCTCACCCCTGCGACTCCCGAACCCACGCCCGAACGGCAGCCGCAAGAAGTCCCAGCGCCGGCGCCGGCCGAACCGGAGATCGTCCCGTCACGCCCGGAAAAGCGGCCGGAGCCGGCACCAGTCGAAGTGCCGACGCCGGCCGAGGTTCCGGCAGAAACACCAGCGCCGATCGAGGTGCCCACACCGGCGCCGTCCCCTCTTCAGCCGTCTTCAGAGGCCGGCGCCGCTCCTCATCCGCCTGCCGGCACCTTCTCCCCGTATAGCGACGGGGAGAAGGAAGAAGTTTCAGCGCCGACGCCCGAAGCACCCGCCGCCGAAATCGCACCTCCCATTCGCCAGCCTGCGCCGATCGAATCGCAGCCGGTCATTGCGGAAATTGCGCCCGAGCCGCAGCCTCTTCCACCACCCGCGCCGGAGCCGAAAGCCGCCCCCGGCAAGGTGACCGTCACCAAGAAGGTCGAGCAGAAGGCCGAGCCGCAAAAGGCGCCGGAGCCGGCACCGAGGCGCTCTTGGTTCCAGCGCATGAAGGACGGGCTTGCCCGCTCGTCCAAGGAACTGACCGGCAACATTGCCGGCGTCTTCACCAAGCGCAAGCTGGACGAAGAGACTTTGCAGGACCTGGAGGATGTGCTGATCCGCGCCGATCTCGGCATGGAGACCGCCTTGCGCGTTACCGACGCGCTGGCCGCCAGCCGCTACGGCAAGGACGTTTCCGACACCGAGGTCCGCGCCATCATGGCGGCCGAGGTGGAAAAAGTGCTGACCCATGTCGCCATGCCGCTGGAGCTCGACCTCTCGCACAAGCCGCATGTCATCCTGGTGGTTGGCGTCAACGGCACCGGCAAGACCACCACCATCGGCAAGCTCGCCGCCAAGCTGACCGATGGCGGCCTGTCGGTCATGCTCGCCGCCGGCGACACGTTCCGCGCGGCAGCCATCGAGCAGCTGAAAATCTGGGGCGAGCGGACGAAATCGCCGGTCATCGCCTCCAAGCTCGGCGCCGATGCCGCGGGCCTTGCCTATGATGCATTCGAGCGGGCGAAAGAGGCCGGCTCCGACGTGCTGATCATCGACACCGCCGGCCGTCTGCAGAACAAGACCGAACTGATGGCCGAGCTCGAAAAGATCGTTCGCGTGCTCGGCAAGCTCGATCCGGAAGCGCCGCACACCGTGCTGCAGACGGTCGACGCCACCACCGGCCAGAACGCGCTCAACCAGGTCGAGATCTTCCGCAATATCGCCGGCGTCAACGGCCTGGTGATGACCAAGCTGGACGGCACGGCGCGCGGCGGTATTCTGGTGGCGATCGCGGCAAAGCACAAATTGCCGGTCTATTTCATCGGCGTCGGCGAACAGGTCGACGACCTCGAACCTTTCTCGGCAAGCGAATTCGCCAGGGCGATCGCTGGAGTAGCTTAACAAGCATGTCCCAAAAATGTGCAGACTTTTTGGATCAGATCATGCGCAAGAAAGAGATTCCATGAACCCACCCATTCTCGAACGCGATCCGTCGGACCCGCAGAAGCAGAAGAAGGAAGGCGTCAATCCGCTGCTCAAGCTGGTGCTGGAGTTGGGTCCGTTGATGGTGTTCTTCTTCGCCAATGCGCGCAGCGGATGGCTGGTGCAGAAATTCCCTGTTCTGGCCGAGTTCGGCGGGCCGATCTTCGTCGCCACCGGCCTGTTCATGGCCGCCACGGCAATCGCGCTGATCGCCTCGTGGCTGCTCACCCGCACCTTGCCGATCATGCCGATGGTGTCGGGCGTCGTCGTCTTCATTTTCGGCGCGCTGACGCTCTATCTGCAGGACGACATCTTCATCAAGATGAAGCCGACCATCGTCAACACGCTGTTCGGCGGGGTGCTGCTCGGCGGCCTGTATTTCGGCAAGTCGCTGCTTGGCTATGTCTTCGATTCAGCCTTCAGCCTCGACGCTGAAGGCTGGCGCAAGCTGACCTTCCGCTGGGGCCTGTTCTTCCTGTTCCTGGCCATCGTCAATGAGGTGGTGTGGCGCAATTTTTCCACCGACGCCTGGGTTACTTTCAAGGTCTGGGGCATCATGCCGATCACGCTTCTGTTCACCTTCAGCCAGATGCCGCTGATCCTGCGCCATTCGCTGGACGACAAGACCGGCAAAGAAGAGAAGGCCGGGAAATAGAGCCTGCAGATAAGGGGAAAGGACCATGGAATTCGTCACCACGCGCGACCAGTTGAGGACGATCTACAAGACGCCACGGCCGACCGACGGTTCTATCCGCAAGGAGCTGAAAAAACTTGACGGCCATTGCCGCTCCTTCATCGGCAAGAGCCCATTCGTGCTGATTGGCTCGTCCGACGGTGCCGGCAATGCCGACGTGACGCCGAAGGGCGACAAACCGGGCTTTGCCACCGTTCTGGACGACACCACCATCGCCATTCCCGACCGGCCCGGCAACAACCGGCTCGACACGCTGGAAAACATCCTCGTCAATCCCTCGGTCGGGCTGCTCTTCCTCATCCCCGGCATGAACGAGACGCTGCGCGTCAACGGCGATGCCCGCATCACCGTCGACGCAAATTTGCGCGAACGGCTCGCCGTCGACGGCAGGGAGCCGCAAAGCGTTGTCGTGGTCAGCGTCAAGGCGGCCTACATGCACTGCGCAAAAGCCTTCATGCGCTCGGATTTGTGGAAGCCGGAAACCTGGTACGACCGCGCGACGCTGCCGACGCTCGGCCAGATCATGCGCGATCAGCTGGCGGTTGCCGATTCCGCCGAGGCGACCGACCGCTGGCTCGACGAGGAATACAAGAAGACGATGTGGTAGTTTTTGCGGACGCGATTCGCGTCTGGACCGATTCCATACCTTGCTGAACATCCTTGCCATTTCCGGCAGCCTGCGCGCGGCCTCCACAAATTCGGCGCTGATCGCCGCACTGGCGCGCGAAGCGCCGTCCGGCTGCCGCGTCACCGTCCATGACGGGCTTGGCCGTTTGCCGATCTTCAATCCCGACGATGAAGGCGAGCGGACGCCGCTCGAAGCCTCCAAGCTGATCGATGCCGTCAGTCGAGCCGACGGCCTGATCGTCTCCTGTCCGGAATATGCCCATGGCGTGCCGGGCGGGCTGAAGAACGCGCTCGACTGGCTGGTCTCGCGCGATGCCGCCGTCGCCAAGCCCGCCATGCTGGTACACGCCTCGCCGCGCTCGCTGTTCGCCCGCGCCGCATTGGCCGAGATCATGCGCACCATGTCGTTCGCGCTTTACGACGATGTGCTGGAGATCGCCCTGCTCGGCAGGAAGCCGCCGGAGGTGGCGGGCATCCTGGCGGCGCCGGCGAACCGGCAGGCGATGCATGATGCACTGAATGCCTTCGCGGAGTTTATCCGCTCGCGTTGAGCGGCGGCCTCTCTTCCTTCTCCCCTTGTGGGTCTAAAGGACGGGGCGAGACCCGTTGCTCGCCCCAGGGTGGTGGCCTCGCGAAGCGAGGTCGGATGAGGGATGTTCCAGCTTGGCACCGACGGCAATCCGTCACCCACCCCTCAACCGTCTCGGCGCTGCGCGCCGATCCACCTCCCACAACAAGGGGAGAAGGAAAGATCGCGCACTACCCCTTTCGCAGCGTCTCCACATCGGTCTTCCCCACGTACCAATCGCGGGCGTTGACCTCTTCAAAAACCACCCAGACATCGTCGTTGCTCAGCCCGGTGGCGTCCATGATGGCCGCGGTGACCTTCTTGGCGATATCCGCCTTTTTGCCCGCCGGATCGGCGGCGATCACTTCCTTGACGATGCGGATGTTGACGAATGGCATTTCTTGTCCTCCCGGGGATGTTCGTGCTCACGACCCGCTTCGATGAAACCGTCGAACGGCCGCCAGTGTTCAAGCCTCAGTATGTCTTGGCGCCGTTGACCATCAGCCGCACCATGTAGAGCGACGTGGTGCCGGCGATGTAAAGGCAATTCAGCTTGTTGCCGCCGAACACGCAATTGGCGGTGACTTCCGGCACCTTGACCTTGCCGATCAGCGTGCCGTCCGGATCGTAGCAATGGATGCCGTCGGCGGCACTGGTCCAGATGCGGCCGTCCTCGTCGAGCCTGAAGCCGTCGAACAGGCCGGCGGTGCAGTCGGCGAAGACTTTTTCGCCGGAGACTTTCTTGCCGCCCTTGCCGACATTGAACACCCGCATATGCGCCGGATTCTGCGCGCCATGCGTGCGGCCGGTATCGACGACATAAAGCTTGCTCTCGTCCAGCGAGAAGGCGAGGCCGTTAGGCCTGACCATGTCGGTGATGACGGCTTCGACCTCGCCGGTGCCGGGATCGACCCGGTAGACGTGGCAGGCGCCGATTTCGCTCTCAGCCCTGTCGCCCTCATAATCCGTATCGATGCCGTAGCTTGGATCGGTGAACCAGATGGAACCGTCGGATTTCACCACCGCGTCGTTGGGCGAATTCAGCCGCTTGCCTTTCCATTTGGCCGCGATCGTGGTGACCGAGCCGTCGAACTCGGTGCGGCTGACGCGGCGGCCCGAATGCTCGCAGGTGATCAGCCGGCCCTGCCGGTCGACGGTGTTGCCGTTCGAGTTGCCGGACGGCTGCCGGAAGACGCTGACATTGCCGTCGGTTTCGTCATAACGCAGCATGCGATTGTTGGGGATGTCGGACCAGACGACATAGCGGCCGGCGGCGAACCAGGCCGGCCCCTCCGCCCATTGGCATCCGGTGAACAGCTTCTCCACCTGCGCGTTGCCGTTGAACAGGCGCGCGAAGCGCGGATCGAGAATTTCATAATAGTCTGCGGCCGCCATGCTTTCCTCCCGGCATCAATGACAGGGATCAAGCCAGCCGGAGGGACAGAAGGCAATGTGGGTACGCACAGTGTCCCACAAAAGATCGCTTGCCGGCTCTGCGCATGACGTTAGCGCCGCATTAACCGGCTATGCGTCCAGCGCAATGGTGCATTGCAACATCTTCTTTTTGCAATGCACCATTACTATGTCATGCTTCGTATCGATCAAGGGAGGAAGAAACCGCCGCCGAAATGCGGCGCCAAAAGGAACCTTGCTATGATCCTCGACAGTCTCATGACCCGCGCTCGCAACAGCATTGCCAAGCGCAAGCACTACAACCGCCTTGTCGCCGAAATCGACAGCTTTTCCAGCCGCGATCTGGCCGACATGCGCGCCGACCGCTCGGAAATGCTCTACCAGATCCACAAGCAGATCTACGGCTGATCTCAAGCCCGATAAGACGCGCCGCCAAGGTGCGTTGAGATTCAGGTCAGGCCGAGTCGAAAACGGTGGTTTCCGAGAACCGGAGCGGAGCGTACTTTTGGTACGCGAGCACCGGAAGCGCAGGAAGCCGCTGTTTGCAGGCCGGCATCACCTGAATATCAATGCGCCGCCAGTGCCTTGTCGATCTGCGGCAACAGCAACGCCTGCACCGTCTCGGGCGTCAGCGGGCCGACATGTTTGTAGGCGATCTTGCCGTCCTTGCCGATGACGAAGGTTTCCGGCACGCCGTAGACGCCCCAGTCGATCGCCGCGCGGCCCGCTTCGTCGACCCCTATCGCCTGGAACGGATTGCCGAGATCGCCGAGGAACCGGCGTGCGTTTTCGGGCCGGTCCTTGTAGTTCAGCGCTGCCATGGTGAAACGCTTATCCTGCGACAACGCCAGAAGCACCGGGTGCTCTTCGCGGCATGGCGCGCACCACGACGCGAAGACGTTGACCAATGTGACCTTGCCGGCGAAGGTTTTCGAATCGAGCCCCGGCAGGTTTGAGCCCTCCAGCGCCCGCAGGCTGGTTTGCGGCGCAGGCAGGCCGATCAAGGCCGACGGCACTTCCGAAGCATCGCGCCCCGACAGCAGTTGCGACAGGAACAGTCCGGCCAGGCCGAGGAAGATCAGCAGCGGCAGAAGCACGAACAGGCGACGACTGGGCGGCGGCGTTTCCGTTTCGGTGCTCATGGCTTGGCGACCTTGTCGGAGCGACGCCTCACGCCGGACGCCTCCAGTTCGGCAAGCTCACGCTTGCGCGCCCGCTGGTCGAGCAGGATCCAGCCGATCAATCCGGCGAGCACCACGGCAGTGATGCCATAGGCGGCGGTCACGTAGAGTGCATGCGCACTCATGCGGCAGGTCCCGCTGAAGTGCGGCCTTCCAAGCCGATCATGTCGCCCAGTCTAGACATGCTTTTCCTTAGCCTCGCTCCGTCGGCTTCGCAATCGGTCGCCGAGCCACAGTCATACGCTGCGTCAATCCGTGCCATGGCGCAGCGCCAGCGCCGCCGAGACCGGACCCAGCACGCCAAGAAACAGGGTCAGCGCGGCAAGAATGAGGAAGGGCTGCAGAAACGGGTCGGGATTGGCGGTCGCCCCATAGCTTGCCGAAACGCCGAAGATCAGCACCGGGATGGTCAGTGGCAGCACCAGCACCGAGATCAGCAGCCCGCCGCGGGGCAGCGCCCCCGCCACCGCCGCACCGGCGGCGCCGATGAACGTGATGGCCGGCGTGCCGACCAGCAGCGTCAGCGCCGTGGCGCCGATGCCGAGCGGCTCCATGTTCATGAACAGGCCGAGCAAGGGAGCCGCAATGACCAGCGGCAGCACGCTGCCCGCCCAATGCGCCAGGCATTTCACCAGCACCGTCAAGGCCAGCATGTGGCGATCGTTGCCGAGCACCAGGAGATCGAGCGAACCGTCCTCGCGATCGGCCTGGAACAACCGGTCGAGCCCGAGCAGGCAGGACAACAGCGCGCCGATCCACAGGATGGCCGGTCCGATGCGGGCCAGCAGCTTCAGGTCCGGCCCGACCCCGAACGGGATGGTGACGATGACGGCGAGGAAGAAGATGACCCCGGTCAGCGCTCCGCCGCCGGCACGGATGTTGAGGCGGATGTCGCGCAGGAAGAGCGCTAGCATGGTTTGAGATGCTTTCGCCCAGACACCATCAACCGGCTTCCCCCATCCTCAACTCCATCCCCTCGACCCCGAGCGGCAGATGCGTCGCCGCGACAATCATCCCGCCATCCGCGCAATGTCTCGTCATCAACCCCGCGAACCGGCCCTCCGAAGCCTTGTCCAACCCAGCCGTCGGCTCATCCAGCAGCCACAATGGCCGGTGGCTGACCAGCAGTTTCGCGATCGCCGCGCGGCGCCGCTGCCCGGTCGATAGATAGCCGAACGGCAGGTGGCCGATGCCGCCGAGCCCGACCGTTTCCAGCGCCTCTTCGACGCCGAGCTGTCCGTCGCCATTGAAGTCTCGCCAAAAGCGCAAATTCTCCGCCACGCTGAGCGCCGGCTTCATTGCGTTCTGGTGGCCGAGATAGTGACAGGCCGAGGCAACAGACGGAAACGCTTCGCCCCCGTCTTCAACCTTCATGACGCCCTCAATCCTCACGCTGCCTTCCGCCGCCGGCAGCAGCCCGGCGATGATCCGCAGCAAGGTCGACTTGCCCGATCCGTTCGGCCCGGTGACGATAAGCGCCTGACACTCCTCCAAGGCAAAGCCGATGCCGGAAAACACCGCGTCGCCGCCTCGCTCGCCGCCCAGATTTTCGGCGATCAGCCGCATTCCTCGCCTGCCCTGAAACCATGTGTCGCGGCCGCTGCCGCATCGCACAAAATTGCTTTCCAACTGTCTAGAACTATTCCAGAAAATTCTCTATATGCGGTGCATCCGTGCCAGCGGTCGGCACGGGAACAGAATTAGCGCCGAACCAGCGCACGCGCCGCCTTGAACGGCTCGGGTTGCTTGGGAACGGACAGCGGAAATGGCCGTACCCGCACCTTTGCGCGTGATTGCATGCCATCGGCGTCCGTTCCCTTTCAGGCTGAACAGACAAGGATCGCACGTGTCAAAATCCCTCGACAGTTTCAATTGCCGCCGCACGCTGACCGCAGGCGGCGCTGAATATGCCTATTTCGATCTCATCGAGGCCGAAAAGAACGGCCTTACCGGCATCTCGCAACTGCCCTATTCGATGAAGGTGCTGCTGGAAAACCTGCTGCGCAACGAAGACGGCCGCTCCGTCACCAAGGACTCGATCCAGGCGGTGGCCGGCTGGCTGACCGATAAGGGCACCGCCGGCGTCGAGATCGCCTATCGCCCGGCCCGCGTGCTGATGCAGGATTTCACCGGCGTTCCGGCCGTGGTCGATCTTGCCGCAATGCGCGACGCCATGGCTTCGCTCGGCGGCGATCCGCAGAAGATCAACCCGCTGGTGCCGGTCGACCTCGTCATCGACCATTCCGTCATCGTCGACGAATTCGGCACGCCGATGGCCTTCGCCCGCAATGTCGAGCTGGAATATGAACGCAACGAAGAGCGCTACAAATTCCTGAAATGGGGCCAGCAGGCGTTCCGCAACTTCCGCGTCGTGCCGCCCGGCACCGGCATCTGCCATCAGGTCAACCTCGAATATCTCGGCCAGGTGGTGTGGACCAACACCGAGGACGGCGAAACCACAGCCTATCCCGACACCTGCGTCGGCACCGATTCGCACACCACCATGATCAACGGCCTGGGCGTGCTCGGCTGGGGCGTCGGCGGCATCGAGGCCGAGGCGGCCATGCTCGGCCAGCCGGTCTCCATGCTGCTGCCGGAAGTCATCGGCTTCCGCCTCACCGGCAAGCTGAAAGAGGGCGTCACCGCCACCGACCTCGTGCTCACCGTCACCCAGATGCTGCGCAAGAAGGGGGTCGTCGGCAAGTTCGTCGAGTTCTTCGGCCCGGGCCTCTCCAACATGACGCTGGCCGACCGCGCCACCATCGGCAACATGGCCCCCGAATATGGCGCCACCTGCGGCTTCTTCCCGGTCGACTCGGAAACCATCCGCTATCTCACAATGTCCGGCCGCAGCGAGGACCGCATCGCGCTGGTCGAGGCCTATGCCAAGGCGCAGGGCCTGTGGCGTGAAACCGGCTCGGCCGACCCTGTCTTCACTGATCTGCTCGAGCTCGAACTTGGCTCCGTCGTGCCGTCGATGGCCGGCCCCAAGCGGCCGGAAGGCCGCGTCGCCCTGGAAGGCATTCCGGAAGGCTTCGCCAAGGCGATGGAGACCGAATACAAGAAGGCGGCCGAAATCTCCAAGCGCTACGCCGTCGAAGGCACCGACCATGATCTCGGTCACGGCGATGTCGTCATTGCCGCCATCACCTCCTGCACCAACACCTCGAACCCGAGCGTGCTGATCGGCGCCGGTCTTTTGGCCCGCAATGCCAACCGGCTCGGTTTGAAGCAGAAGCCGTGGGTGAAGACCTCGCTGGCTCCCGGCAGCCAGGTGGTCGCCGAATATCTGGAGAAATCCGGCCTGCAGAAGGAGCTCGACCAGATCGGCTTCAACCTGGTCGGCTTCGGCTGCACCACCTGTATCGGCAATTCCGGCCCGCTGCCGGCGCCGATCTCCAAAACCATCAACGACAAGGGCCTGATCGCCGCCGCGGTCCTGTCCGGCAATCGCAACTTCGAAGGCCGTGTCTCGCCTGACGTGCAGGCCAACTATCTGGCCTCGCCGCCGCTGGTCGTCGCGCACGCGCTGGCCGGAACTGTCACCAAGGACCTCACGACAGAGCCGCTCGGCGAGGACAAGAACGGCGAGCCGGTCTACCTCAAGGACATCTGGCCAAGCTCGGCCGAGATCCAGGAGTTCATCGAGAAGAACGTCACCCGCGAGCTGTTCGCCCGCAAATATGCCGACGTCTTCAAGGGCGACGAGTACTGGCAGAACGTCAAGGCGCCGGAAGGCCAGACCTATGCCTGGGACGACAACTCGACCTATGTGCAGAACCCGCCCTATTTCGCCGGCATGACATCAGGTTTCGGCAAGATCGGCGACATCAAGGGCGCCCGCGTGCTCGGCCTGTTCGGCGACAAGATCACCACCGATCACATCTCGCCGGCGGGTTCGATCAAGGCGGCCTCACCGGCCGGCAAATACCTCACCGACCACGGCGTCGGCGTCGCCGACTTCAACCAGTACGGCACACGGCGCGGCAATCACGAGGTGATGATGCGCGGCACCTTCGCCAACATCCGCATCCGCAACCATATGCTGGGCGAGAACGGCCGCGAGGGCGGCTACACCATCCACTACCCGTCGAAGGAAGAGGAATCGATCTACGACGCGGCGATGGAGTACAAAAGGGAAGGCGTGCCGCTGGTCGTCTTCGCCGGCGTCGAATACGGCAACGGCTCGTCGCGCGACTGGGCGGCCAAGGGAACCAATCTGCTCGGTGTCCGCGCGGTCATCGCCCAGTCTTTCGAGCGCATCCATCGCTCGAACCTGGTCGGCATGGGCGTCATCCCCTTCGTCTTCGAGGAAGGCACCTCATGGGCATCGCTCAACCTCAAGGGAGACGAGCTGGTCGAGATCGACGGGCTGAGCACCATCAAGCCGCGCCAGACGATGATCGCCAAAATCACCTATGGCGACGGCACGGTGAAGAACGTGCCGATCATCTGCCGCATCGATACGCTGGATGAGCTCGACTACTTCAAGAACGGCGGCATCCTGCAATACGTGCTGCGCGATCTGGCAGCTTAGTAAGGGAGTAAGGGAGTAGGGGAGTAGGGAAGGGAATACCTATTCCCCTATTCCCCTATTCCCCTATTCC
>NZ_RZPW01000380.1:0-5894 GCF_003998455.1 Mesorhizobium sp. M7A.F.Ca.CA.001.08.2.1
TCGCTCTGGCGAGGTTGCAATTTCGATCCGGTGCGCTTGCTGCATCCGGAACACGGCCGGTCCGTTCATGGCTTGCCCCCCTGCGGCGATTGCTGTGGCTCGGGCTTGTCGGCGCGGAAATGTCTGGCGATCTGCCGCCACATCCGCTGCAGCGGCATGACATAGAGGCCTGCTAGCGACTGGTAGTCGCGCACGTTGCGTTCGATCAAACCGAACTTGAAGTCCTCGTCGGGTCTCGGAACGCACAGAGTTCCGAAGAGCCGATCCCAGAACGAGAAGAGCAGCCCGAAGTTCTTGTCGTAGTGGCGCGGGTCGGTGCTGTGGTGCAACTGATGCCAGTGTGGGCACAGGATCAGATTGTTCAACGGCCCAAACGAGATCTTGAAATGCGTGTGCCTGACGAAATCCATCATCAGGATGTTGCGTATGATGTAGACGTTGACGCCGAAGACCGTCAGTTCAACCAGGTTCAGCGACACCAGCGACCAGATGCCGAAGCAGATGCCGGGAATGACGCCGTCCCAGGCCCGGTTCATCAATTCGTCGAGCGGGTGGACGCGATCCTTGGTGATGCCGACCATCACCTCGGCCGAATGGTGCACCTTGTGCAGTTCCCAGAGCACCGGGTAGCGGTGCTGGGCGACATGATAGAGATAGTACGAAATGTCATAGGCAAGCAGCATGGTGAGGGTGAAGATCGTCACCGTCACAGGCCCCGCCGGTCCCTCGATCAGAGGCGGCTGGATTGCCAGCAGCGTGGAGAGCAACCAGTTCGTCGCATAGCCGACGGCGCTGACGAAGACGACGCCGGCGGGCAGCATGAGGAATGGCATCAGCGCCTTCCGCGTCACCCAGAACAAAAGGTCGGCTTTCGCCGAAGGATGCGTGATGACCTCATGCGGCACCGCGAACTCGAAGAATTCTTTCCAGCTCTTTTTCTCGACCGTGCGCCAGTAGGCGACCAGGGCACTGACCAAAGCAGTCAGCAACAGAAGTCCGGTCGCCAGCAGGCCGGCGCCGGAAATCCGGTCAAGAACCTTGTAGACGATGTCGCTGGCCATTTCCAAAGTTGCCGCCTCTTCATCCGGGTTTTCCCGTCGTCGCGGTCATAACATTGAAGTCCTCAAGCAAATGCGATGAAAATTGGTTAAGAAATCATGAGGCTTTCTAGATTGTTGGTATTTACCCGCAGGCGGTGAGACCTCATGCTTCGGCGGTCATCCGTCTCAACGGGCGTAACGCATGGGTATTCATAAGGATGGTCGGCGGGACGGGACGCCTCACCATCGTCGCCGTGCAAGATGCTGAGCGTGATGATGGGAACGAGAGACGAAATGCTTCCAGCTGGCGCTCTTGCCATCGTCGTCGGCTTTCGCCATGAAGGCCGATGAATTCGCCTCTGCCAGCCAGCGCACGCCAGCGGCTCGACGACCTGCTCGTCCAGCGCGGGCTGTTTGCCAGCCGCTCACGTGCCCGCGATGCGGTCGAGCGCGGCACTGTGACCGTCGACGGCGTCATTGCGCGCAAGCCCGGCCAGAGCGTTTTGCCGCAATGTCACGTTGCCATCGATGATCCGGCGCAAGGCTATGTGTCGCGCGCGGCACTCAAGCTGATCGGCGGGCTCGATCATTTCGGCCTCGATCCTGCCGGCCGTGAAGCGCTCGACATCGGCGCCTCGACCGGCGGCTTCACCCAGGTGTTGCTCGAGCGCGGCGTGGCCCATGTCACCGCCGTCGATGTCGGGCATGGCCAGATGCATCCTGATATCGGCGGCGACCCGCGTGTGACGGTGATCGAAGGGCTGAACGCCCGCGACCTCGCCGTCACCGATCTCGGCGGGCGTATTCCGGATTTCATCGTCTCCGACGTCAGCTTCATCTCGCTGAAACTGGCGCTGCCGCCGGCCCTTGGTCTGGCCAAGGCTGGCGCAAAGGCCATGTTTCTGGTCAAGCCGCAATTCGAGGCCGGCAGGGAAGCGATCGGCAAGGGTGGTCTGTTGAAGGATCCCTTCGACGCCGCCCGTGTCGCCGGCCTGCTGCAGGATTGGCTGGACTCCGTTCCCGGCTGGCGCTCGCTGGGGCTGCATCTGTCGCCGATCGATGGCGGCGACGGCAATCGCGAATTCCTGCTCGGTGGGATCAAGGATCGATGAGCGCGCGCTTCAGCATCAGGAAACTTGGCGCTCAGGGCGACGGCGTCGCCGAGACCGAGACAGGCGATCTGTTCATTCCCTTCACACTGCCCGGTGAAACGGTCACCGCCGCGCGCGAAAGGGATCGCGCCATGCTGATGGCGGTGCTGGAAGCATCGCCGCTGCGCATCGATCCCGCCTGCTGCCACTTCACCGAATGCGGCGGTTGCGCGCTCCAGCATTTCGAAGCCGAAGCCTATCGCCAGTGGAAACGCGAAAAAGTGGCGCACATCCTGAAGGGCAAGGGCATCGATTGCGAGATCGGTGACCTAGTCGCCTGCGCACCGCAGACGCGCCGCCGTGTCGTGCTTGCCGCCCGGCGCACCGAGACAGGCATGCTGCTCGGCTTCCATCGCCATCTGTCGCCGGAGATCGTCGCCATATCGGAATGCCCGATCTCGCTGCCGGAGATCGTTGCCGCCCTCGATCTCTTGAGGGCGCTCGCCGAATTGGTCTGCGCAACCGCCAAATCGTTCCGGCTGGCGGTCACCGTGACCGGTTCGGGGCTCGATGTCGCGGTTCACGAATCCGGCAAGCTCGGGGAGCACCAGCGCCGGATCGCGGCTAACTTCGTCATGGCGCAGGGCTTTGCCAGGCTGTCCATCGATGACGAAATCATCATCGAGCCGAAAAAGCCGGTGGTCATGTTCGGCGGCGTCGCTGTCGCCTTGCCCCCGGGCGCGTTCCTGCAGGCAACCGAGGCCGCCGAACAGGCGATGGCCGACATCGTCGGCGGACATCTGAAGCGTGCCAAGAAGGTGGCGGATCTTTTCGCCGGTTGCGGTAGCTTTGCTCTGCGTCTGGCCGCGAAGTCGGAAGTCCATGCGGTGGAAGGCGATGCGGCAGCGCTTTCGGCGCTCGACCGTGGATCGCGCTTCGCCACCGGCTTGAAGCGGGTGACGGGCGAACGCCGCGACCTGTTCCGCCGGCCGCTGACGTTCAAGGAGTTGAATGCGTTCGACGGTGTGGTGTTCGACCCGCCGCGCGCCGGCGCCGAGGACCAGTCGAAGCAGATCGCCCGCTCGGATGTTCCCTACGTTGCCGCGGTATCCTGCAATCCGGTGACGCTGGCTCGCGACCTGCGCATCCTCATCGACGGCGGCTACGCCTTGAAGAGCGTGACGCCGATCGACCAGTTCCTGTGGTCGCCGCATGTCGAAGCGGTGGCACTGCTGGAGAAGCCGAAGAAGCGGCGATAGCCTGGAGGCTTCGGCCCTACGAACTTGGCGACAGTCGTTTCGACGTGCCGCCGCGTTGGTTGATCGACACCCAGGTATTTGGGTTCTGCTGCGACTGACGTTTCACGAAGTAATAGCCCGTCGCGTTCCAGGGCCTGATCTCATTGACCAGATTGTCCAGGACAAGATCGCCCTTGTCGGTTTTCACCGTCAGAATGGTGTGGCCTTCATTGTCCAGGTCGCGCACCACGGTCATCAGCAACGCCTGCCGGGGGAATCCCGCTGCCAGAAGAAGCTTGCGCTTGTAGAGCGCGTAGATCTTGCAGTCGCCCTTGCCGTCCACCGGATAGTCCCAGTGATCCGCCATCGTACCCCAGTGATCGAAATTGCTGACGGGTTTGATGGCGCTGTTCGCCTTGTGATTTATCCGCTTGAGGATGCGTAGGTTCTGCGCGGTTAGCTTGACATTCGCCGCCGGCAGAGCGGGCACCTTGCACTCCTTTGGCCGGCGATGGCAGAAATCGACCCAACCGTAGGGGACGCTGGTGCTTCCACCAACTGCGGCAGATTGCGTCGATCGCGACTTGAACAATGTCGACTGTGCCGCCGCTGGACTGGCTTGCAACCATGTCGCGCCAATCAACGAAACGAAGCCAAGCAGGAAAGAGGAGGTCAGGACGCCGGGGAAATGCCGCATTGCCAACACCACCGCAACCAGAAGGCCGGCACTGCGTTCGTGCGGAAACGGCAGCCCAGGCAGTTAAACACCTAACAATTTCCTAATGCCGATTGTGTTCACTTCAAGGTGCAGCCGGGAATTCAAACTGGAAAACGCAAGCATCAGCGGGCGCATTCGATCTGACTCGACCATCGGGGCGCCAGCGACGGACCTTTGTCATGCGTCCTGCAAGCTGTCATATCCCCCCGTCTTTGCAGCCTTGAGGAAATTACGATCAAAGGTTGCAAAGCCAGCGCAATGAGCTGATTTCCCCAGATGCAGAGCATCTGCGAAATCCATTCCCTTCTTCGCGAGGTCGAGTGCGGACGACACCACCGCGCTGTCCGCGACCTCTACTGTTGGGAGCCCGCCAAATGTCCGCAGCGCGATGTCAGGCGCCGCATAACGTAAGCGCCGGCGCAACTCTCATGATGGCGCTCTCGGGTGCGCTCGTCGCCTGGATTTAGCGAAAGATCGCTCGAACCGGGCTATTGCCGTCCTATGCACTTGGCATGGCGGCCATGACGTTTGTCGCAGCTGCGCTGTATGTCTCCGGCCACGACGGGACCGTCGACTGCCTGAGTGCTTGGGTCAAATATGCGATCGGTGGCGTCATCGCCTTCCTGATTCTCTACACGACTTCGCGCCGGTCTATCGGCAAGGCATAACGGCCCGGCCAGCGGGGCCGTTCGCTCAGACCCGCGTGCCGCCCACCGTCATCTGGTTCATGCGCAGATGCGGCTGGCCGACGCCGACCGGCACGCCCTGTCCGGCCTTGCCGCACATGCCGATGCCGGTGTCGAGCTTCATGTCGTTGCCGATCATCGAGACGCGATGCATGGCGTCCGGACCGTTGCCTATCAGCATCGCGCCCTTGATCGGCTGCGTCACCTTGCCGTTCTCGATCATGTAGGCCTCGGTGCAGCCGAACACGAATTTGCCCGAGG
Source organism: Mesorhizobium sp. M7A.F.Ca.CA.001.08.2.1 (assembly GCF_003998455.1). Taxonomy (NCBI): domain Bacteria; kingdom Pseudomonadati; phylum Pseudomonadota; class Alphaproteobacteria; order Hyphomicrobiales; family Phyllobacteriaceae; genus Mesorhizobium; species Mesorhizobium sp. M7A.F.Ca.CA.001.08.2.1. Next base: position 5,035 of record NZ_RZPW01000380.1, read on the forward strand.
TGATGTCGACCTGGCCGCCACCGAAGGAGACGGCATAGATGCCGTTCTTGACCGAGGCGATGATTTCGTCCGGCTCCATGTCGCCCGCCGTCATATAGGTGTTGGTCATGCGCGGCATCGGCTGGTGTGCGTAGCCTTCGCGGCGGCCGTTGCCGGTTGCCTTCATGCCCATCAGCCGAGCGTTCTGGCGATCCTGCATGTAGCCGACCAGTTTGCCGTCCTCGATCAGCACATTGCGGGCCGAAGGCGTGCCTTCGTCGTCGACTGTCAGCGAGCCGCGCCGCTCGGGCATCGTGCCGTCGTCGACGACGGTCACCCCCTTGGCGGCGACCTGCTGGCCGAGCAGTCCGGCGAAGGCCGAGGTCTTCTTGCGGTTGAAATCGCCTTCCAGCCCATGGCCGACGGCCTCGTGCAGCATGACGCCCGGCCAGCCGCTGGACAAGACGATGTCGAAGGTGCCGGCCGGCGCCGGTATGGCCTCGAGATTGACCAGAGCTTGCCTGAGCGCCTCCTTGGCGGCGTGCTTCCAGCTGTCCTCGACCAGGAATTCGCCAAACGCCTTGCGGCCGCCCATGCCGTAGGAGCCGCTCTCCTGGCGGTCGCCATTGCCGACAACGACGGAGACGTTGACGCGGACCAGCGGGCGGATGTCGCGCACCATTTGGCCGTCGGCGCGCACGATCTCGACATGCTGCCAGGATGCGGCGAGCGATGCCGAAACCTGCCGCACGCGCGGGTCCTCGGCGCGCAGCCAGGCGTCGATTTCCTGCAGGAGCTTTGCCTTGGCCTCGAAGGAGGGCGAGGGGATCGGGTTCTCTTCGCCATAGAGATGGCGGTTGGTGCGGGCGGGTGCGGCGGCA
>NZ_RZPW01000381.1:0-5887 GCF_003998455.1 Mesorhizobium sp. M7A.F.Ca.CA.001.08.2.1
ACCCAGCCCTTGCGGCGGTCGCGACAGGCAACATGACGGTTCGCATTACCATTACCGCCGAATGCAAGGTTCAGACCGCCAGCGATCTGGATTTCGGCTCAAAAGGCGTAATCGACGCCAATGCCGATCAAACCAGTACCATCGGCGTGCAGTGCACTTCCGGTCAGACCTACAATGTGGGTCTGAGCGCAGGCGCGGGTGCTGGTGCGACCGTAGCAGTTCGCAAAATGACCGGCCCTGGTGCCGCTACGGTTAACTACATGCTGTACAGGGACACTGGGCGCACCCAGCCGTGGGGGATCACAGTCGGCACCGATACGGTTGCAGGAACCGGAAACGGCAACGTGCAAAACCTGACTGTCTATGGGCGAGTCCCGCCGCAAACAACGCCGGCCGCAGGCGTCTACACGGATACCGTCGCGATCACCGTGACATATTGAACTTCCCAAACGGAGGATACGACATGCGACCCATGCAGTCATGCATAGGGGCGGCAGCGCTCCTTTTGCTGTGCGTCAGCCTTTCGGCAGCCGCTTCCCTTAGAGTGGCCCCAACCAGCCTGGAGTTGATTGCGCCCGACAGCGCGGCAGTTTTGAATCTGCACAATGATGCCAAGCGGCCGATAAACGTGCAGATACGCGTATTCCGTTGGCGCCAGGCTGACGGCGTAGAGCAGTTGGAGCCGACCACCGACGTGGTTGCCAGCCCGCCATCGACCCAGGTCGGGCCGAATGCCGACTATTCCGTTCGCGTGCTCCGCGTCAGCAAGGCGCGAGTGAAGACCGAGGAAAGCTATCGCCTGCTTGTAGACGAGCTGCCCGACCCATCGCGCAGGAAGGCTGGGACCGTGACGCTGGTGCTGCGCTATTCCGTGCCGGTCTTTTTTCGCAATCCCGACTCCAAGGCACCTGACGTGTCCTTCAGCATGTCGCGGAAGGGCCGCAGCCTTGTTCTGACGGCGCGTAACAATGGTGAAAGCCGGCTGAGGTTATCCAACATCGATCTGACGCAAGGCGGCAAGAAGGTCGCCAGTCGCAGCGGACTTGTCGGCTACATTCTTGGCGGAGCCACCATGCAATGGCCGATCGGCAGCAGCAAATCGCTGGCCGCAAGCTCTGTGGTGCTGAAGGCACAGAGCGATTTTGGACCATTTGATGCTCCGGTTGCGATCAAAGGGCGGTAGAATCGCGGTCGTCGCTGCAGGCACCTTTCTAACTTTCCTGCCGGCGAACGCGCAGGCTCCGCAGACTCAAATTGCGGAACCCGCCCCGGACCAAACAGGACGTCGCGACCTTTATCTCGAGGTGTTCATCAATGACGTTTCGACGGAGCTGATAGGGACCTTCACGCAGTTCCCCGACGGGCGCCTGGCGGCGACGCCGGACGAATTGAAGCAGGTCGGCCTGAAGCCCGTAGATAGCGCAAACGCGGACGGGCTGGTCAGGCTGGACCAACTGCCCGATGTTGCCTTTCGTATTGATGAGCCGACGCAGCGCCTCTTTGTCACGACCACGAACGAGGGGCGCGCCGCCCGCGTCGTCGATGTTCAGGCCGCTGAGAAGGGAGATCGTATTCAGGCGCAGTCGGGTTATGGCGGCGTATTCAACTACTCTCTCTTCGCAAGTTCCAACTCCCTGGTTGAGAACAGGGTTGACCTGTTTCAGGGAATTTCAGGAGCCTTTGATGCGCGCGTGTTCAGCCCCTACGGCACGCTCAACCAATCCTTCATTGCCGGCTATTCCGATGGCGAGTTCGGTGGCTTCACACGGCTTAATACGACGTGGAGCTATTCAGACCCTGAACGGATGATGACCTACAGGGCGGGGGACTTCATTTCCGGCGGGCTGGCCTGGACGCGGCCGGTCTATCTCGGTGGCATCCAAGCACAGCGCAACTTCGCGCTCCGGTCGGACCTGGTCACGCTGCCGCTGCCGTCCTTCGGCGGAACCGCTGCGGTTCCTTCCACCCTCGAAGTCTATGCCCAGAACGTCCGCACCTATACCGGAGAGATTCCCGCCGGGCCTTTTCAGGTCACCAATTTGCCAGTCTTTGCCGGAGCCGGTGAAGCGCAGGTCGTGTTGAGGGATAGCCTCGGTCGCGAGACCACAACGAGGCTCCCCTTCTATACCTCCAGCGACATGCTGGGACAGGGCTTGCTCGATTTCTCGGCGGAGATCGGGTTTCCACGGCGTAACTTCGGCACCGAGTCCAACGATTACGCCAACGGGGTGTTTGGGGTCGCCACCGCACGCTACGGTCTCACCAATTGGCTGACGCTTGAGGGCCATGCCGAGGGCGGCGAAGGATTGATCAACGGTGGTGTAGGCGCCGCCTTTCCGCTTGGACCATATGGCGCAGTCTCAGTCGCCGTCGCCGGCAGCCATCAGGACGGTCGCACGGGTTCGCTTGTCAACGCGTCTCTGGAAATGAGCTACGAAGGGTGGTCGATCTACGGTCGCATCCAACGCGCCTTCGGCGACTATGATGACATCGCCGCGGTGACGGCAGAGCCGACGTTGTCAGAGCCCGGTGACGTGCCGATCTTCAGCACGGGCGTGCCTCGCGCAATAGACCAGCTCACGCTCAGCATCCCGGCGCCGATAGATTTTTCCAGCCTCAATCTCTCCTATACGCATCTTGAAAGTGACGAAGGCCAGAAGAGCCAGATCGTTGGCCTTTCCTACAGCCAAGAGATATTCAAGCGAAGCAGCCTCTATGCCACTGCCTTTACCGACCTTGAGGATAGCGGCGGCTTTGGAGTCTTCGCCGGCCTGTCGGTTCCGTTCGGTGACGATATCACCGCTTCCACGGGAATAGAGCAGGGACCGGACGGCCTGAATGTCGTCGCCGACATCGCCAAGTCGCAGCGGTTGGAAGACGGCAGCATTGGCTGGCGAGCACGAACCTCGGAAGGCGACACGCCCAACCGGTCGGCCGCAGCAAGCTATCGCGCGCGCTTCGCCCGCTTCGAGGCTGGCGTCCAACAATACGGGAAGGACGTGCGGGCAACTGCGCAAATGGATGGCGCGATTGCCGTGGCAGGCGGCGGGGTCTTTGCCACAAATCGCATAGACGATGCTTTCGCCGTGGTCGAAGTCGGCGCTCCTGATGTCGACGTCCAGTTCCAGAACAGGCCGGTGGGAAAGACCAATCGGCAAGGGCGCATCCTGGTCCCCGGGCTTAACTCCTACGAACCGAACACGGTCTCCATCGATCCAAAGAATCTGCCAGTGAATGCGGACGTTCCGGCAACCAAGGAAGTCGTGATGCCAGCCGATCGCAGCGGGGTCGTGGTGACGTTCGGCGTTTCGGAAGCGCCCGAAGCAGCGGTCGTCACTCTGGTCGACAGCACAGGGACCCCTTTGGAAGCCGGCCTGAAGGGGCGCATGGAGGCTGGCTCCGAAGAGTTTGTCATCGGCTACGATGGTGAGGCGTACATTCGAGGCTTAAGCGCACAGAACACGGTCGTGATCGATCGTCTGGATGGCACCTCCTGCAAGGCCGATTTTTTCTACACGCCCGCACCCGGTCAGCAAGTCGCAATCAAGGACGTGGCATGCAGGTAAACATGGGAGAACGAATGCTCCGTCTTGTCATCTTCATGGCCTTTGCCATGTTTCCGTTGTCCGCTTTGGCGCAAAGCTGCAGCTTCAGCGTCTCGAACATGAATTTCGGGTTGGTTGACACCCTCTCGGGCAGTCAGACCAACACGACCGCGACCATCAACATGAATTGCAGCGGCATTGTCGGTCAGCGCATCCTGATCTGTGCGCATCTTGCGGCCGGCACAGGCGGCGCGTCGTCGGCGACGGCCCGCCAGATGTTTAGCGGAGCCAACGCACTCAACTATCAGCTCTATTCCGACTCGGCACGCAGCGTGGTTTGGGGTTCTTATGCCTGGGCCTACGCTTCCCGCCCTCCGGCACTGGCATTGACCCCAAATGTATTGGGCTCAGCCACTGGAACGGCGACTATCTATGGCGCCGTGGCCGGAGGGCAGGGAACCGTTCCACCTGGAACCTACCTTTCGACATTCTCCGGTGCGCAGGTCGAATTTCGCTATCGCTATACCTCCGGCAGCAGTTGCAGTACCGCCTCCGGTACGGTGGCGGCTGATCCGACTTTCACCATCAATGCGACGGTCGCCGCCAACTGCCTTGTATCGACGCAGAACATCGATTTTGGATCAAAGGGGGTACTTGACGGCAATGTTGATGCCACCGGCCAGGTGTCAGTCACCTGCACACCAGCAGCGGCCTACACGGTCTCGCTGAATGGCGGCACGACAGGATCGCCGCCGACAACTCGCAAGATGTCGAAAGGCGTGGAAACAGTGACCTATGGCCTCTACAAGAATGCTGATCGAACTCAGCCTTGGGGCGACGCTTCCGTGCCCGGCAGCACAGTGCCGGGAACTGGAACTGGGGTCCCGCAAGTCTTCACGGTTTATGGTCGCGTCCCGCCGCAGGCCACTCCTTCCGCAGGCGTATACACCGACACGGTTGTCGTCACTGTGACCTATTGAGCGATGAAGGCCTTTCCGACAAGACCTTGGTCCGAATTGACATTTAGCTGACCCGCTCGAATGATCCGGCCAATGCAGGGGCAGGGATCATGCTGGTAACAAGCATCGCGAACGGCACCTTCGAGCCGGAGGAACTGTCTCTTCTCCAGGGGCTGTTCGATATGCTTTGTGAGCTGCGCGGCATTAACCGCGAAAGCCCCGAAGCTACGACGGCTGCCGAAAGCCTGATTGCACGTTACAAAGCCGGCCTTCGCGGCGATGAACTTTTTCTATCGGTCGCGCCGGAGTAGCTGCAGCTCCAACTCTCTTCAGGCAATCCATCGGGAACCATTAAGGTCACAAAGGGGTTGGGCTCGGTCTAACCGTGCGGGCCAACCATGCAAGAGCTTTCTCCCGAGCAACAGCAGGCTACATCGCGTCTCATTCGGTCGTGGATTACTTCAGAGACGCTGCGCCATCAAATCCGCCAACTGCTGGGAGGTCCAGCAGATTGGGATGTGACCGAGCAGCATCGGTCCATGCTTGACGAGCTGGATCGGAAGCTGAACGAATGACCCATGGCACAGCAGCGGTACGACTTAAGGCAGGAGCCAGGTAGAAGCTGGACGGTGTTCGACGTGTTCACCGGCCTGACGGCTGATGCGTGGGGCGCGCCGGCTGAAGGTCTGGACATGGGACATGCCGACGATCTGGTTGGCCTGCGAACGGCATTGACCTGAAGCGTAGGGTCGCCCGAGGTGACTTCTAACCGTTGCTTCAATCTTCCCGCCGACCGCATCGACAGATGGTGATTTGGCAGGCTCGCCTATCGTGCTCTCTACCCGCTGCAGGATCGTATCGAGGGGCTCCGCGACCAGGATCTCGGCGAGCGGTCGATAGACGAATCCCAGGGACTCGGCGCGAGCAGACAGCTGAAGGCCCTTGCGATCCTCGGATTTGACTTCGCCGCGTCGGGAGTAACCCGTCCTTTCAGCGTGCGCAGCCCAATGGTAACTCCTGGGCGTCTTGCTCCCAGCGCTACAGCTCGAACCGCAGTTGACGTTGATCCGGCGGCAACACATCGCCTAGCGACGAAGCGTGACGCCATTCGGATGAGTTTCATGCCGCCCGTTCGCCAGTCGCTTCAATTGCCAAAGGGGGTGCGGTTCTATGTCAAAAGGGTAGGTCGGCACGATCAGTTTACCAAGCAAGGGTGACGGTGACCGTGCCGACCGGCACTGGTCATAAGGAGGGACCCAAACAACCAGATCTACAAACTACGCGCAAAACGGTAATCCCGCAACTAAGCCCCATGGCCTAGGCTGCCCGTCAGGGCCATTGCGCGATAGCACCATAGGCACCAGAGTTGGGTATATATTAGCT
>NZ_RZPW01000382.1:0-5885 GCF_003998455.1 Mesorhizobium sp. M7A.F.Ca.CA.001.08.2.1
CGTGATGGTTGGATCTGGCCCGAGCAACGCTGGCTGGGGCGCGACATGTCCGGCGCCACGCTTGGGCTCGTCGGCTGCGGCAAGATCGGCCGCAGCATGGCGCGCATGGCAGGCCAAGGATTTCACGCGCGCGTTCTCGGCTTCGATCCCGGTGTCGATGTCGCAACCATGCGCACCGCCGGCATCGAGAAGGTAGAAGACCTCCACGTCATGCTGCGCGCCTGCGATTTCGTTTCCCTCCACTGCGTGCTGAACGACAGGACGCGCGGCTTGATTGGTGAAGCCGAGCTCGCTTGCCTGAAGCCTTCCGCTATCATCGTCAATGTCTCGCGCGGCGCGCTGATCGACGAGGCCGCCCTTGTCGAGGCGATCATCTCGGGGCGCATCGGCGGCGCCGGGCTCGACGTCTATTCGGTCGAGCCGCTGGCCAAATCGGGCCATCCGATGAGCGCGCTGTTCGGCCGCGACAACGTCATCCTGTTTCCGCATCTCACCTTCTTCACGCAGGGGGCCATGCGCCGGCTCGAAGACGACACGCTCGCGCGCTGCTTCGAAATTCTCGAAGGCCGGCCGGTTACCGTTCGTTCGTTCGACCCGCGGCTGCGGGCGCAGACATCTGGGGTTTCATTCGGCTGACCATCACCATCTCTGCCGCCAATCGCGGGCCTTCCGCGAGGCCGGAATCGAAGCCAGGCCAGCGTTGCGACAGTTCCATGACAACTATCAGGTAAAATTTGCCTCTCATAAAATAAATAGATTTTACTTATCGATCGTCAGTCCCCAAAGTCGGCACAACGACGAGATCGAACGGTGCCGCATAAGGCTCCGGCCTACAGGCGAGATCGTCACAGTGCATCGCAGAATGTGCCATCAATCACAGGGGAACTGAGCATGAAATCGCAAAAGGCAACCATAGCTATGGCCTTCGCCGCGTCGCTGTTGGCGTCGTCGGCTCTTGTCGGACCGGCACTCGCCGACGGCGTCGTCACCATCTATTCCGCCGACGGCCTGCATGACGGCAATGGCAGCTGGTTCGAGACCGAATTCGCCGCCTTCACCAAGGCCACCGGCATCACCGTGCAGTATATCGAGGCAGGTTCCGGCGGCGTCGTCGAGCGTGTCGCCAAGGAAAAATCGAATCCGCAGGCCGACGTGCTGGTGACCTTGCCGCCCTTCGTGCAGCGGGCCGCGGCTGACGGCCTGCTGCAGGACTACAAGCCGGAAGCCGCCGACCAGATCGATGGCGGCACAGACAAGTACCGGCCGCTGGTCAACAACTATATGAACTTCATCTACAACAGTGCCGTCCTGCCTGAAGCGCCAAAGGCCTACAACGACCTGCTCGACCCGAAGTTCAAGGGCAAGATCCAGTATTCTACCCCCGGCCAGGCCGGTGACGGCACCGCCGTCATGCTGCAGATCATCCACGCCTTCGGCAGCGAGGATGCCGGCTTCGAGTTCATGAAGAAGCTGCAGGACAACAATGTCGGCCCCTCCGCTTCGACCGGCAAGCTGACCGCGCTGGTCAACAAGGGTGAGCTGCATGTCGCCAATGGCGATCTGCAGATGAACATGTCGCAGATGGCCGACAATCCCAATATCAAGGTGTTCTGGCCGGCTGGACCTGACGGTGTGCGCTCCACCTTCGCGCTGCCCTATGAAATCGGCCTGGTCACCGGCGCACCCAACGCAGACAACGGCAAGAAACTGATCGACTTCCTGCTCTCCAAGGAAGCCCAGTCGAGCATCAGTTCCGTTGCGCTCGGCATGCCGGCTCGCAAGGACGTCAAGCCGGATGACGCCAACTTCGCCAAGGCGCAGGAGGCGATGAAAGGCGTGACCATCTGGTCGCCGAACTGGGACGACGCGCTGAGCAAGCTGCCCGATTATGTCAAGCGCTGGAACGAAGCGACCGGAAGTTGATCCGCAAGGGAAACCCGGAGGACCACGCCATGTCGGCCGCAGCCTTTACTGGTACCAGTGTCATGGACATCGACGCCGCGAAGGTTCGCGGCGCCGGCTCCAATGTCCATTTCGACAAGGTCAGCGTTGCCTATGGCGCGCATGTCGTCCTGCATCCGCTGACCCTGGATATCGCACCTGGCGAGATCCTGGCGATGATCGGCCCATCCGGATCCGGCAAGACGACGGCCTTGCGCGCCGTGGCGGGCTTCGTGCGACCCGCCAGCGGGCGGATCCGCATCGGCGCCACCGATGTGACCGATCTGCCGCCCTACGAGCGCGGCCTCGGCATGGTGGTGCAGAACTACGCGCTGTTTCCGCATATGCGGGTCGAGGACAACGTTGCCTTCGGCCTCAGAGCACAGGGCGCCGACAAGGCGCTGATCGGCGAGCGGATCAAGGATGCGCTGGGCACTGTCGGCATGTCGGCCTATGCCCGGCGCTATCCGCGCGAGCTTTCGGGCGGCCAGCAGCAGCGCGTGGCGATTGCGCGTGCCTTGGCCGTGCGGCCGCGCGTGCTCCTGCTCGACGAGCCGCTCTCGGCGCTCGACGCCCAGATCCGCCGCAACATGGTCGAGGAGATTGCGCGGCTGCACCGCAGCCTGCCCGGCCTGACGATCCTCTATGTCACCCACGACCAGACCGAGGCGCTGACGCTTGCCGACAAAATCGCCATCATGCGCGACGGCAGGGTCTGTTCGCATGGACCGACGACCGAACTCTACCGCCGCCCGCCAAACCGTTTTACGGCCGAGTTCCTCGGCCGCGCCAATCTTCTTCCGGTAACGGTTGCCGAGGCCGTCGGGTCGAAGGGATTTGCCACGGCAAGGCATGGTGACGCGCTGCTGACCGGCGCCGGCCGCAACGAGAAGGCCGGCGACAAGAGCCTGCTCTGTATCAGGCCGCAGCATCTCAGCCTGACCGCCGACAGCGACCATACCAACCGCATCGTGGGCACGCTCCAGGAAGTGCACTGGCAGGGCGAACTGACCCATCTCGTGCTCGACGTCGACGGCACGCCGGTGCGTGTCTCGGCGACCAGGCTGCCGATCGCCTTGCCCGAACCCGGCGCCAAGGTGCCGCTGTTCTTCGCGCCCGCCGACACCTCGCTTCTCCCGGAAGACGCCGGTGTCTGAGGCCGTCACACTTCGCGCGCCGGCGTTTCGGAGGGAACCCGGCAAGCTCTGGATAGTGCCACCGGCGGCCCTGCTGGCGCTGCTGTTCTTCTATCCGTTGGCACTGATTGCCCGCCAGGCCTTCCTCGACGACAGCGGCGTCGCCAATGTCGCCGAAGTCATCCGGGTGCTGCATTCGCGCTTCTTCCTCAACGCGCTGATCAACACCGTGTCGATCTCGGTCGCGGCGACGGCCGGATGTCTGGTCGTCGGCCTCGTGCTGGCGCTGATTCTGGCCTTCGTGCCGTTCCCCGGCAGCGGCTTCATCGCCCGGCTGATCGATACCTTCATCGCGCTGCCGACATTCCTGGTGACGCTTGCCTTCACCTTCCTCTATGGCTCCGCCGGCATGCTCAATGCCGGGCTGATGGAGACCTTTTCGCTGCCGCTGCCGCCCGTCGATTTCCTCTATTCCGCGTGGGGTGTGATCCTGGCCGAGGTCACTGTCTACACACCCTTCATCCTGCGGCCGCTGCTCGCCGCCTTTTCGCTGGTCGACCGTGGCCAGATCGAAGCGGCGAGCGTGCTCGGCGCGCGGCCGTTTCGCATCGTTCGCCAGGTGGTCCTGCCGGCGGCAATCCCGGCACTCATCGCCGGCGGCAGCCTGTGCCTGCTGTTGACCGTCAACGAATTCGGCATCGTGCTGTTCATCGGCGCCAAGGGCGTCATCACCCTGCCGCTGCTGATCTACGGCAAGGCGATCCAGGAATCGGCCTATCAGGTCGCCTGTATCATCGCCGTCGTCAACATCGCGCTGTCGCTCGGCCTGTTCGGCCTCTACCGTTTCGCCGCCGGCCGGTTGGGAGCCTAGCCCATGCTGGTCTGGTCACGCTCCGGTCGTCTTGTCCTGTGGGTGCTCTTCGCACTGATCTTCGGCGTGCTGTTCCTGGCGCCGCTCGCGGTCATCCTCCTGTCCAGCCTCGCCGACCAGTGGAACGGCGTGCTGCCCAACGGCGTGACGACGGAGCACTACACCGATGTCATTTCCGGTGCCGCCGGCAGAGCGGTCAAGGCCAGCCTGGTCACCGGCTTCCTGGCCAGCGCGCTGGCGCTGGTCAGCGGCACCTGGGCGGCCCTGTCGCTGCGCCTCCAGGGCCATGCCTTGCGGCGGCTGCTCGGCCTTTTGTTCTTCATCCCAAGCGCGGTCCCTTCGGTGTCTGTCGGCCTTGGCCTGCTGGTTGCCTTCAGCCATCCGCCGCTGCTGCTCAACGGCACGATCGCGATCGTCATGATCGCACATTTCGTGCTGATCTCGGCTTTCACCTTCGGCAATGTCTCGGCTGGACTGGCGCGGCTTTCGCCCGACTTCGAGCAGGTGGCATCGAGCCTCGGCGCTCGCCCGGCCTACCGGCTTTGGCACGTCACACTGCCCTTGCTCGCACCCTATCTGGTCGCCGCCTTCGGTCTCAGTTTCGCGCTGTCGATGGGGGAACTCGGCGCCACCGTCATGGTCTACCCGCCGGGTTGGGTGACGCTGCCGGTCTCGATCTTCAGCCTTACCGATCGCGGCGACATCTTTGCCGGCGCGGCACTGACAATGATCCTGGTCGTGGCGACGCTGGTTCTCTTGCTCGGGCTGGAGCGCATTACCAAGCGCGCTACCGGCTCGTAGGACTTTCCCGAGTCTCAGCCCTGCGCCGGCCTGCGTTCGACGATGTAGATGTGGTCTGCCGCCAGCACCACGTCGCCGCGCTGGTTGATCACCTCGCACCGCTCGATCACCCGTCCTGAACCCGGCCGCTTGGGATCGTCTTCCTTGACCGCGATGGTGGTGCGCGTGCGGATTGTGTCGCCGATGAACACCGGCTTGACGAAGCGCAGCCGGTCGTAGCCGTAGGAAAAGGCGACAGGGTTGACGACGCTCGCGGTCAGCCCGATGCCGACCGAGAACACCAGCGTGCCATGCGCGATGCGCTGGCCGAATGGCGTCGTCTTCATGTACTCGGCGTCCATATGGTGCGGAAAGAAATCGCCAGTGTGGCCGGCATGGACGATGAAGTCGGTCTCGGTGATGGTGCGGCCGCTTGTTAGGCGCGACGCGCCAATCTCGTAATCCTCGAAATATTGGATCTGTTCCATCAGGGTCTTTCCGCGATCGGTGTCGCCGGTGCCGCGCTCGACTGGTAGGCGGCCTCGACCAGTGCCATCGTGTTCCAGGCATCTTCGACGGGGCTTATCAGCGTATCATCTTCTCCGGCCGCAAAGCGCTGGACATTGGCCATGCGGCCGACGAAGGCATCGGGAAACCACTCGCCGGCCAAGGGCACGGCGATCCAGCCCGTTCCGCCCTTCGGATAGATCTCCAATACATCCGGTTCGCCTGTGGGATAATCGAGGTTGAGACCCAGCTTGAGATAGGCGGCACCCTCTGTGCCGCAGATGCGGAACTCGCAGGCCTGATGCCGGCGACCGAATTTGTGGTCGTGGTTGATCGACAGCGCGCAACGCACGGTGTCGCCATAGTCGAGAATGGCGCTGGTGCGCGTCTGCGCCACTTTATGGTTGGGATGGCCGAGCGTCTTGGCGTGCACGCCTCTGGGGTCGTCGAGCAACTGCCGGATCAGGTCGAGATAGTGGATCGAATGCATGGCGATCTCGACGCGCGGCGCCTTGAGCAGGAATTCCCAAAGCTCCCATGGTGTCGCCAGCGCCAGCCAGGCGTCGAAGTCGACGATCTCGCCGAGCCAGCCCTTGCCGATGGCATCCTTCAGCGCCAGCATCATTCGCGCGAACCGCAATTGGAAGTTC
>NZ_RZPW01000383.1:0-5882 GCF_003998455.1 Mesorhizobium sp. M7A.F.Ca.CA.001.08.2.1
ACGGTGAGCAGGGCGATGTCGGCGGCGGCCGCGCGTTGGCGCACATCCTGCAGGGTCGGCTGTGCCCAGAGGAGATCGCGCAGCGAGGGATTGTCGACCGTGACCGGCGCGGTGATCTGGTAGCTGTCGACCTCGAAGACATCGGCGACCTTGGCAGCAACTATCGATGGATTGATCCATTGCGAGTGCGGCAGGCTGCCGACGAGCGCCACCACACAGGCATGCTTTAACTGCCGGCGGGCAAGGAAGCCGAGGCTGGCATGCAGGGTCGCGCCGCCACCGATGGCCAGTGTCATGCCGTCCTGCATCTGCTCGCCGAGATAGGCCGCGACGGCATGGCCGATGGCCTTCTCCAGATGGTCATGCGCCGAAGGCGTCGGGATGACGACGGCAGCATTCAGACCCCAGCGCTTTTCCAGCTCCCGCTCGAGCGCCACCTGCCCGGCGGTCGGCGCGTTGATCATGGTGACGACAATGCCCTCGGCGGTGCAGGAGGCCAGCGTACGCATGACCTTCACCCTGGAGACATCGAGCTTTTCGGCGATCTGTTCCTGGGTGAAACCTTCGACATAGTAGAGCCATGCCGTCTTGACGGTAAGGTCCGACGAGACCATCGGCAGGCGAGCCTGTCTTGGTTTTTCTGTGGTCATCGGTTCCTGTCCCTCATGAGCCGTGGCCTGACCGGTGCTCATCAAGGAAATACCGGCCGGATGTCAACTGATGCCGGATCTGCGGCGTGTCGATTGTCGCACATTTCTGTTCATTTGTAATTGACATCATACATATGAACATATTTTGTGGGTTTCACGCGCTGTGTCATCCACCAGTCATATGCGCCGTGCAGGGAGGAAGAGACGGGGAGCCGGCCAGAGCCGGACCGGTCATGCACAGAAAGACAGGAGGTCTCATTGAAGACGCACTTCATCAAGCTGCTGGCCAGCCAGCTGGCACTCGCGGCAACTTTGTTTGCCGGCGTGGCAAACGCCGAAACACTGACGCTCTACACGTCCCAGCCGGAAGCCGACGCGGCCAAGACCGTGGATGCCTTCAAGAAGGCGCAGCCGGGTATCGATGTGAATATCTATCGCTCCGGAACGAGCGACATCCTGACCAAGATGGCGGCCGAGTTTGCCGCCGGCAGCCCGCAGCCCGACGTGCTTCTGATCGCCGATGCGGTCTCGATGGAGCTGTTGAAGAAGGACGACCGGCTACTGCCCTATCCCGAGGCAAAGCTCGATGGCATCGAAGCGGATGCCTATGACGCCGACAAGACCTATTTCGGCAGCAAGCTGATCACCACCGGCATCGTTTACAACACCGCTGCGACCGAGAAGCCGCAGCATTGGGCCGATCTTGCCAAGCCCGCCTATGCCGATGGCCTGGTCATGCCGAGCCCGCTCTATTCGGGTGCCGCCGCCTACCTGCTTTCGGGCTTCGTCGGCGACGCCAATTATGGCTGGGATTTCTTCCAGAAGCTGAAGACCAACAACACCGTCAGCGTGCGCGGCAATGGTGCGGTGCTGAAGTCGGTGGCATCGGGCGAAAAGCCCTATGGCATCCTGGTCGACTTCATGGCGATGAACGCCAAGAAGAAGGGTTCCCCGGTCGAGTTCGTGTTCCCCTCGGAAGGTGTGCCGGCAGTGACCGAACCGGTCGCCATCATGAAGACCGCCAGGAATGTCGACGGCGCCAAGAAGTTCGTCGACTTCATTCTTTCCGATGACGGCCAGAAGCTTGCGCTTTCGATGGGCTATCTGCCGGCGCGCGCCTCGGTCGGCCGCCCCGAATGGCTGCCGGAAGGCGTCAAGGTCAAGGTGATGCCGTTCGACACCAAGGCAATCGTCGCCAAAACCGACGCCGACAAGGCGAAGTTCTCGGAACTGTTCGGCGGCTGAGCCGGCAATCCAGTCAGGGGTGCCGTCCCAGCGGTAGCCCTGACGGGCAAAACCCCGATCGCCTCGGCTGATCGACCCCAGGAAACGCAATCATGTCAACACGGATCAGGGAAAGCCGGGGCCAGGAAATGGTCCTGACGGCGGCGGTAGCCATCGTCATCGTCCTGCTTTCCGTGCTGCCGATGCTGCGCCTGATCAAGGAGATCGTGGCGCCCGGCGGCACGCTGTCGACCGTCGCGATAAAGGCGGGGCTCACCAGTCCGGCGACCTGGATCGCCACCTGGCACACGCTGGTCGTCGGGATCGGCGGCACCCTGCTTGCGGTGCTGTCTGGAACGCTGGTGGCCGTCCTCGTCACCCTGACCGATATCCGCGCTCGCAGCGCCATGGTGCTCTGTTACGTCATGCCCTTGCTGATCGCGCCGCAGGTGACGGCGCTGGCCTGGCTGCAATTGTTCGGCCCGGCAAGCCCGTTCCTCAAGCTGTTCGGGGCGGCACCGCCGCTCGGTACGAGGAACCCGCTCTATTCGACATCGGGCATAATCCTGCTGCTCGGCGTGCAGTATGGGCCGCTGGTTTTCCTGTTGGTGCGCGCCGGGCTGCGCAAGCTGCCGCGCGAGCTGGTCGAAGCCGCGCGGGCGGGCGGCGCCGGCTGGTTCACCGTGCTGGTCACCATCGTGCTGCCCTTGATGACGCCGTCGATCATGGCGGCCGCTGCTCTCGCCTTCGTCTCATGCGTCGGCAATTTCGGCATTCCGGCCTTTCTCGGCATTCCCGCCAACTATCTCGTGCTGCCGACGCTGATTTATCAGAAGCTGGCCGGCGGCGGCCCCGCCGTGCTCGGCGAAACCGCGTTCCTGTCGGTGCTGATCGGCATTATCGCCATGGCGGGCATCCTTGCCCAGGAGATCATGAGCCGCCGCCGCGACTATCGCATCAGTTCCACGTCGCTTTCGGCCGAGCCCTATGAGCTCGGCCGCTGGCGGCCCGCCGTGCAGGCCGGCATGTGGCTGCTGATCATCGTGGTGCTGGTCCTGCCGCTGTTCGGGCTGGTTCTGACATCGCTGGTGCCGGGCTACGGCATTGCGCTCACCGCCAAGACGGCGACGCTCGACAATTATCGCTTCGTGCTGTTCGAGCATGATGCCGCCAGTAGGGCTTTCTTCAACAGCTTCTGGCTGTCGATCGCGGCGGCCTTCTTCGCGGTTCTGGTCGCCGTGCCGATCGGCTATCTGATCGCCTGGGGCAAGCAGCGCTGGGTGCGGCTGCTCAATCTGTCGGTCGAACTGCCCTATGCTTTGCCCGGCGTGGTGCTGGCGATCGCCTCGCTGCTCATGTTCCTGCGGCCGATCCCGCTGACCGGCATCCAGCTCTACAACACCGTCTGGATCATCCTCTACGCCTATCTCGCCCGCTTCCTGGTGCTGGCGCTGCGGCCAACCATCAGCGGCTATCACCAGATCGACCGGGCGCTGGAGGAGGCGGCGCAAGTGGCCGGCGCCGGGCTGTTCACGCGCATGCGCACGATCATCTTTCCGCTGGTGGCACCGGCGGCGATCGCCGGCGGGCTACTGATCTTCATGACGGCGCTCAGCGAACTCACCGTCTCGGCGCTGCTGTGGTCGTCCGGGTCGGAGACGATCGGTGTCGTGATGTTTTCCTTCGAGCAGGGCGGCGATTCCAACTATGCGGCGGCGATGTCCGTCATCACTGTGGCGGTCACTTTCCTGTTGATGCTGGTGACCAATCTGCTTGCCCCCTACCTTCCGACCGGAGTGCTGCCATGGCGCGATTGAGCCTGGACAATGTGACCAAGAGCTTCGCCAATTTCGATGCCGTCAAGGACGTATCGATCGATGTCGGCGACGGCGAGTTCCTGGCAGTGCTCGGGCCGTCCGGCTGCGGCAAGACCACGCTGCTGCGGCTCGTTGCCGGATTCGAGAAGGTGACGTCAGGCGAGATCCGTATCGGCAGCGAGGTCGTGTCGGGCAAGGGCGGCAGCGTCGCGCCGGAAAAGCGGCGCGTCGGCATCGTCTTCCAGAACTACGCGCTGTGGCCGCACATGACGGTCGCCGAAAACATCGGCTATTCGCTGAAGGTGGCGAAGCTCGACAAGGCCGTCGCGCGCCAGAAGGTTGAAGACGCACTCGCCCTGGTCAATCTGCAAGGGCTGGGCGAGCGTCGGCCGGCCAATCTGTCTGGTGGCCAACGCCAGCGCGTGGCATTGGCGCGCTGCCTTGTCGCCGCGCCCTCGTTGGTTCTGTTCGACGAGCCGCTGGCCAATCTCGACGTGCATCTGAGGGCTTCGATGGAGGACGAGTTCGCGTCCTTCCACAAGCGCACCGGCACGACGATCGTCTACATCACCCATGACCAGGCCGAGGCGATGGCGCTGGCCGATCGGATCGCGGTGATGGATGGCGGGCGTCTTGCCCAGCTGGCGACGCCACGCGAACTCTATCATGAGCCGGCAAATGAAATGGTGGCTTCCTTCATTTCGCAGGGCATTTTGCTGCCTGCGGATGTGTTGAGCGCGGAAGAAAGAGGGCACTGCAAGGTCCGCGTTCTCGGCGCTGAACTGATTGTCCGCTGCCGGCCAGGCGAGCGGCCGCGAACCGGGGCAAAGGTCTGCTGCCGGTCGGCCGATCTCGACGTGTCGCCGGATGGCCCCGGCTTCGATGGTCTGGTCAAGCGGGTGATCTACCAGGGTGGCTCGGCGCGCATCGAATTCACGCCTTCGACCAATCCCGACCTCACCTTGCATTTCGAACAGCCCGATCCGGTCGCGCTGGAGAGCGGAGCCCAGGCACGCCTGCGGATACGCTCCGGCTGGCTGATCCCGGCGGCGGGGGCGGCATAGTGATGATGCTCGACCTGCTCGGCGGCTTTGGCGAAAAGGGCCGCACCAGCCTTGCTGTCAGCAGCGGCAAGGATCGCATCCTGCTCGACGTCGGCATCAAGGTCGGCGCCTCGGGGGCGGACTACTATCCGGCGCTGGATGGTTCGGTTGCCGACATCGATGCGCTGTTCGTCTCGCATGCGCATGAGGATCATATCGGCGCGCTGAGCTGGCTGCTGTCGCGCGGTTATGCCGGTCCGATCTTCATGACCGCCGAGACCCGCGACGAGGCGCCTGCCACGCTCGCGGGCTATGCTGAGCCCGAGGATTTCAGGCGGTTTCCTTTTCCCGAAGACCCCGTCGAATTGTTCGAGCCGGGCGACACGCTGGACAGCGGCAACCTCACGATCCGGACGGGACGCTCCGGGCATGTCGTGGGCGGCGTCTGGTTTGCCGTGGAGGATGGCGAGAGCCGCGTCGCCTATTCCGCCGATGTGGTGCCGGACAGCAATGTCTTCGTCATGGACACGATCCCGCACTGCGACCTGCTTGTCCTCGATGCCTCCTACGGCGCCGATCCGGTGCCGGGGGCGGCGCGTGCGCGCGAAATCTCGCAATGGGTTGCGAGGCATTCGGGCGGGTGTCTTTTGCCGACGCCGCTCTCGGGTCGGTCGCTGGAGCTGATCGCGGCCTTGCCAGGGCCGTTCGCCATCCATGCCGGCATGCGCTCGTCCCTGGAAGCGCAGATCGGCGCCACGGCAGCCCTGTTGCCGGGCGTTTCAACGTTGCTGCGCCGCCGCCTGCAAGACGCAGCCGACTGGACCGATGCCGATCCCCTGCCGTCCATGCCGCTGCTGGCGGATGACGGCATGGGTGAAGCCGGCCCATCGTCGCGCCTCTTGCCGCGTGCCGACCATTCCGGTTTTCCGGTGCTGCTTACCGGGCATCTGCCGTCAGGTTCGCCGGGCGATCTGTTGCACAAGGCCGGCCGGGCGGACTGGGTACGCATGCCGACCCATCCGACGCTGTCGGGCAATGTCGATATCTGGGAGAAGGCCGGCCGTCCCGCGGCACTCGGCCATTCCTGCACGCCGGATCTTCTCGGCGACCTGCAAACCCACATCCCGTCGCTGCGCACGCAATGCCGC
>NZ_RZPW01000384.1:0-5876 GCF_003998455.1 Mesorhizobium sp. M7A.F.Ca.CA.001.08.2.1
GTTGTGCAAATTGTGCGTAATGGCTTGCCGGAAAAGCTCATTGGCGGACACGTCGGCAAGTGCCATGCCGCCATGTGCGGCGGCGATGAAAACGGATGGCATGTTTTCCAGCAGCACATTGGCCGTCAGCACGCGTCCCGATGCGGTCATTACCGCAGCCGGCAGACCAAGGGCCTCAAGTGCGGAGACGCTCGCTTTGGCCTGCTCCATGCCCAACCGCGCCGACACCAGGCCGGCGCGCGCAAAGTGGGGACGAAGCTGATCGAGCCTATCGATCGATGTCTGATCGTAGGTGCCATCCCGCGTCCAGCGTTGAAAGACAAATGTGACCAGTTCACCGCTCGGCATGGCAACCGCCGAACAGATATGAGCACCGATACCCGCCGCCCTCAATTGTATCCGTACCGGATCATGCTCGAGCTCGTCAGCAGTCAGAAAATCTTCGACCTGCACGAAACTCGCCGGTTGCAGGCTGCACATGCGCTGAATCGCATCGGAGAATTTCCAGCTGTCGCCGGCGATGAATTCATCGAACAGGGAGCGGACGGTTTCAAGGGAATTGCCATGCCCGGGAAGCTCGTCACTCAACCGACCGCGAACAGGGGAGCCGTCGCTGAACAGGAAGATCGCGCCGTCAGCCGAACTCGAAAGCTCGCTGGCCGCTTCAAGAGCACCCGCCCACAAATCCGGCACGAACGCGGCCTCGTAGATCCTGTCCGTAAGATCATCGAACATGAGAGCGCACAGCCTCTTTCAGAGTCAGCGTCTTGCCGGCTCGGATCGTCAACGCGCTCCCACACGCCAACCGATACCCGCAAGATCAAAATGCCATGCTGAAAGCTGAGGTCAACCTCAGATTGCTGTCGAGCCGCATGCAGTTGCCGGCCCCAAAACGACAAAACCCGCCGGACTGGGTCCAGCGGGCTCGGAACCGCGACAAAAGTCGTCTGGTGCGGCTCTGGCTTCCGCGGCTTGGTCCGCCGCAGCGGACCAGACGTGGCTTTAGATAGCCCTGCGGGCGATCTTTTCGATGTCGGCGCGGTTGATGCCGAGATCGCTGAGCTGACGTGCGTTGAGACGGTTCAGTTCGCGGACGGTCTCGGTGTACATACGCCAGTTACGGAAAGCGCGGATCGGGTTCATGGTAGTCCCTCCAGAATGATGTTCGTTTCGATGGTGCTCAAATAGGCGTCATCGATGAGGACTTGAATGGCTGATTTTGCATAGCAATGATGCAAATGCTGCATTGCAGCATTAAGCTTCTGTTCATCTTGTGGGCAGCGAGGCGCTGACCTCGCGCGCTGTCAGCCTATGTCGAGCACGATCTTGCCGATATGCTCACCCTCTTCCATGCGCTCATGCGCCCGCCAGGCTTCGCTGAGCGGGAAGATCATGTCCATCACAGGGGCAACCTTGCGCGTGCCGAGCAGCGGCCACACCTGCGCTTCCAGCGCCGCCGCGATCGCCGCCTTGAACTCGACGGTTCGCGGCCTCAGCGTCGAACCTGTGTGGGTAAGCCGCTTGACCATGATCTTCGAAAAGTCCGCGCTTGCGACAGCGCCGGCCTGAACGGCGATCTGGACGATGCGGCCTTCGACCGCCGCGGCTTCGTAGTTGCGCGCCACATAGTCGCCGCCGACCATGTCGAGGATGACATTGGCGCCTTTGCCACCCGTTGCCTCCTTGACCGCGGCGACGAAATCCGCCTCGCGATAATTGATCGCCCGGTCGGCGCCGAGCTTCAGGCAGGCGTCGCATTTCTCCTTGCTGCCGGCAGTGGTGATGACATAGGCGCCGAAGGCGGAGGCAAGCTGGATTGCTGTCGTGCCGATGCCGGACGAGCCGCCATGGACGAGCAGCGTCTCGCCTTTCTTGAGGCCGCCACGCTCGAACACATTGTGCCAGACGGTGAAGTAATTCTCCGGCACCGCCGCGGCTTCGGTGTGGGTGAAGCCGGCGGGCAACGGCAGCACGCTCCCTGCATGGACCTTGACATATTCGGCATAGCCGCCGCCGGGCGTCAGCGCACAGACGCGGTCGCCAATGCGCCAGCGTGATATGTCGTCGCCAAGGGCCGCCACTTCACCCGATGCTTCGAGGCCCGGCAGGTCGGATGCGCCGGGCGGTGGCGGATAGGCGCCTTTGCGCTGCTGGACGTCGGGCCGGTTGACGCCGGCGGCATGCACCTTGATCAGGATCTCGCCGGGGCCGGGCTGCGGCACGTCGCGTGTTTCCGGCTTCAGCACCCGAGGGCCACCTGGCTCCGAGATCGCGATGGCCGTCATTCTTGCCGGAATTTTCTGTCCGCTCGCCATGAGATTTCCCGTCTTTCCTCGCCGTTATCCGACCGGCTGTTTGCATCGACGCCCCTGCCCTATGTATGCTGATTGCCAAATCAGGCAAATGGCCAATCTGGTCTTGGCGGAGGAGGAGCGACGATGGCGATCTTCGACGACGAACCCAAGAAGAAGGCGCGCCCGCACGAGATCGGGCAGGACCTGTCATTGCTTTCCGTCAGCGACTTGACTGAGCGGATCGGCATCCTGCGCGACGAAATCGCCCGCCTGGAAGCCGAACTCAAGGCCAAGGACACCACCAAATCCGCGGCCGAAGCACTGTTCCGCCGCGGATAGGCGCTCGGGCGTAAAGCCCGCCGCCGAAAAGCCCGAATGCGACTGTCTTCAGACGCAGCGTCCCCGCCAAACCTGAGCCGGATCAACCAATGTTCGCAACCTACCGACCGATCCTCTCGCTGCTTCGCGGCACCGCTTTCCTGCTCGCGGCATCTGGTTTGCATGGGCTGCTTCTGCCCCTGCGCGGTCAGTTGGAAGGCTTCTCGACCGCATCGCTCGGCCTGATGGGCACGGCCTGGGCCGGCGGCTTCGTCACCGGCTGCTTCTTCGCACCGCGCATCGTGCGCCGCGCCGGCCACGTGCGCGCCTTTGGCGCCTTTGCCGCATCCGGCGCCATCGTGGCGCTGCTCACCGGGCTGATCATCGACGAGTATGTCTGGATCCTGCTGCGCGCCTTCACCGGCTTCACCATGGCCGGCGCCTTCATGGTCATCGAAAGCTGGTTGAACGAGAAGGCCACCAACGAGAACCGTGGCACCGTCTTCGGCCTCTACATGATGGTGACTTATGCCTCGATCATGGGCGG
Source organism: Mesorhizobium sp. M7A.F.Ca.CA.001.08.2.1 (assembly GCF_003998455.1). Lineage (NCBI taxonomy): Bacteria > Pseudomonadati > Pseudomonadota > Alphaproteobacteria > Hyphomicrobiales > Phyllobacteriaceae > Mesorhizobium > Mesorhizobium sp. M7A.F.Ca.CA.001.08.2.1. The sequence continues at coordinate 3,160 of NZ_RZPW01000384.1, forward strand.
GCAGATGATCGTCGCCGGCGGCGACGTGAAGTCCGCGTCGCTGTTCATGATCACCGGCATCCTGTTTTGCCTGTCGCTCATTCCGACGGCGGTCTCGACCGCCTCCCACCCCAAGCCGCTGCAGGATGTCTCACTTGATGTCAGGGGCCTTTATGCCAATTCGCCGGTGTCGGCGGTCGCTTGCGTGTTGATCGGCATCGCCAACGGCGCCTGGGGCACGCTTGGCGCGGTCTATGGTGCACGCATCGGCATTTCCACGGCCGAGATCGCCCTGATGATGAGTCTTGTGGTCGTTGCCGGTGCCGCCATGCAGCTTCCGGCCGGGCGCCTGTCCGACAAGACCGACCGGCGCTTCGTGCTGGCGGGGGCGGCTTTCGGCGGGGCCTTCTTCGCGCTCATGATCTTCCTGTTCGAGCCACGCTCCGGCGTCTTCGTCATCGTCTTCACCGCCGCTTATGGCGCCTTCGCCTATACGCTCTATTCCATCGCCGTGGCGCATGCCAACGACCACGCGCGCTCGGAGGATTTCGTCAAGGTATCTGGCGGGCTGTTGCTGCTCTATGGCTTCGGCACGATGATCGGACCTTTGCTTGCGGCTGCCCTGATGGGCTGGATGCGCCCGGAAGGTCTGTTCCTGGCGACCGCCTTCGCGCATCTCTGCCTGGCGGGCTACACGCTGCTGCGCATCAGCCGCCGCGCGCCGGTGCCGATCGGGGATCGTGACGCCTTCAAGACGCAGCCGGCCGACCGCTCGGTCACCCCGGAAGCATTGCGGCTTGATCCCAGAAGAAAAGCAGAAGCAGACGGTTGAGATTCGAAAGGCTTTGCCTCACTAATACAGGCATGATGTTTTCCGACGCCTTCATGGCGATTGCCGATCCCAACCGGCGCCATCTTCTGGAAGAACTTCGCCGCGGCCCGAAAACCGTCACCGAACTGGCCGCCGGCTTGCCGGTCTCGCGCCCAGCCGTGTCGCAACATCTGAAAGTGCTGCTCGATGCCGGCCTGGTCCACGCCAAGCCGGAAGGAACAAGGCGCGTCTATACGGTGAGCGGCACTGGCTTCCTCAAACTCAACATCTGGCTCGACCAGTTCTGGGAAGCCTAACCCCGATCAACCGTTGTTGTAGGGGAAGAACTTGAAGTAGGGCTGCGCCTCCCCGATCACCCGAGCGAAGGCGGGGCGCTGCAGCAGGCGGTCGTGATAGCGCTTCACAGCCGGGTACCTGTCGCCCAACGGCTCGACCTTGTTGGCATAGAACAGCGCGGGGGAGGCTGCGCAATCGGCCATGGTGAAGCTGTCGCCCATCGCCCAGATCTTCGACTGCATGTCCTGTTCGATGATGGCGTAGGAATTGCGCAACTGGTCGCGAGCCTGCTCTACGCCGAACGGGTCGGTCTTGTCGCCGGGGCGCAACCGGTCGCCGACAATCTTCTGCATCGGCTCCTGCACATAGCAATCATAGAAACGATCGGCCTGGCGGACGGCCAACGCCATGTCGATCTCGGCGGGCACAAGGTCGACCGGCCCCGGATGGTGCGCGGCCAGATATTCGACGAGGATGCTCGATTCCAGCACCGTACGGCCACGCGCATCGTCGCGCAGCGCCGGCATCTTGCCGGTCGGCGAGATCTTCAGGAAGGCCGCGCGCGATTCAGCATCGCCAAGGTCGACGATGACAGGCGTGAACGGCGTGGCGTTCTCATACAGCGCGATCAACGGCTTCCAGCAGAAGGAGGCCAGCGGATGGAAATGAAGTGTCAGGGACATTTTTTGCTCGTCTGTTTCGTGGATTGTCGGTGGCCGCTACCATGCGGCACGCCTGTTGCGGTTAGCCTTGTCCGTCAAACCAGCCTATGCTGCTTCAACCGGCTTGGACATGCGCGATGATCGCTGCGGACATCTCGGCCCAGTCGTCCGGATGCAGCTCGTGGCCGCCACCTTCGATGCGAATGAGTCTTGCGCCGGTGACCGTCTCGGCCAGCGCCTCGCCGTGTTCGACCGGAAAGATCGGATCCGCCGTGCCGTGAATGACCAGCAGCGGCGCCGCGATCTCGTGCAGGCGGCCCTTCCAGGCGGCGCCGCCCTTGAGCATGAAATGGTTGGTCGCGCTCAGGAAGCCGCCGGAGCGGTCGTAATCCTGCTCGACAAAGGCCCGTATCCCCGCCGCATCGAATGAATGCGTGGTGCTGGCGATCGCCCGCGCATCCCTGACGATGAAATCGACCACTTGACCACGGTCCGACCAATCGACTTTGGCGCCCTCGGCCGAGTGTTCCATGTAGGCTTCGGTCGTCCCGGGAAGGCCGGATGTGTCGATTCCCACCGGCGAACTGCTGATCACAGTCAGAGATACGACACGCGAGGGATGTTTCAACGCCACAAGCTGCGCGATCATGCCGCCCATCGACATCCCGACGACATGCGCCTTGCCGATGCCGTGGTCGTCCAGAACATGCATTGCATCGTCGGCCATATCATCGAACGTGTAGGGCGGCTCTCCCGGTTTGGATTTCGTCGAACGGCCGGTATCGCGATTGTCGTAGCGGATCACGAACAGGCCGGCACCGGCCAGTTTCCGGCAGAACGCCTCCGGCCACCACAGCATCGAGGCCATCGCTCCCATGATCAGCAACAGCGGCGGGTTCGCCGGATCGCCAAAGACTTCGGATATAATCTCAGGGCGTTCGGTGGTCCTCATCACGCAGTCTCCTCTC
>NZ_RZPW01000385.1:0-5860 GCF_003998455.1 Mesorhizobium sp. M7A.F.Ca.CA.001.08.2.1
GTTCCTCTACCGGGCAAGGGCACGCGCGCCCTGTTTCTCGGCGCTGAGCCGGGTTTTCGCCTGCCTGAAGGCTTTGAGGCGACGCTTCACCTCGTGCAGGGCTTCCGGCCGCATTTTAGCGCGCTGCAGGCGTCTGGCTTCGTCGTCACCGCGCAAGTGGAAGGCGATGGCTTCGATATGGCACTTGTGCTTGCCGGCCGGCATCGCGGCCTGAACGAAGTGCGCATCGCGCAGGCGCTTGAGCGCGTGGCGCCGGGCGGCCTGGTCGTCATTGCCGGCGGCAAGGACGATGGCATTGCCAGCCTGCGCAAGCGCGTTGACGAGCTTGTGCCGCTTGAAGGCCATTTGCCCAAATATCACGGCATTGCCTTCTGGCTGCGACGTCCCGCCGATCTGGCCGCCGCGGAAGAATTGCGCGCTGCCAACCCCGCTCTGCAGGTTGAAGGCCGGTTTCACACCGCGCCCGGCATGTTCTCGTTCGACCGGATCGATACCGGATCGAAATTGCTGGTCGAGAACCTGCCCAATGACCTGCGTGGCAGCATTGCCGATCTCTGCGCCGGCTGGGGCTATGTGGCGGCCGAGATCGCCGCCCGCTCCCCCGGCGTTCAGGCGCTCGACCTCTATGAGGCCGATTTCGCCGCGCTTGAAGCCGCGAAGCTCAATCTGGCAGCGGTCAGCCAGTCGATCGCCAGGAATTTCTTCTGGATCGATCTGCTGAAGGAACCAGTCGAGAAGCGCTACGACGCGATTGCCATGAACCCGCCCTTTCACCGCAGCCGGGCGGCCGAGCCGGAGATCGGCGCCGGCATGATCCGAGCGGCGGCCAAGGCCTTGAAGCCGGGTGGGCGCCTGTTCATGGTCGCCAACCGTCAGCTTCCCTACGAGCCGATCTTGGCGGCTGTCTTTTCGAGCCATGCCGAACTCGCTCGTGACGGCATGTTCAAGGTGCTTTCCGCTCGTCGTTGAAGCATGATCCCGAAAGTGGATACCGGTTTCGGAAAAGATCATGCTCAAAAACAGATATCGCGTCGCACTCAATGCAGATTGGCAACGCGCCGGACCTCATCGGTGATATGCACGTCGCCGACCCTGATCTTGAGGGGGGCGGGCCTGCCATACAGGTAGCCTTGCACCACCTCGCAGCCGGCTGCCCTGAGCAGTGTCGCCTGGCTTTCGGTCTCGACGCCTTCGGCAATGATGCTGACGCCGAGCGCGCGCGAAAGCCCGACGATGGTCGAGACGACCGCACCGGAGCTGGAATCCGTGTCGAGGCGGCTGACGAAGGACCGGTCGATCTTCAGCTTGCCGAATGAGAAATCGATCAGGTAGCTCAAATTGGAATAGCCGGTGCCGAAATCATCGACGGCGACCGAAATGCCGATATCCGCAAGCTCCTTCAGGATGGCGGCGGCGCGGTCGCGATCCTGCATCATCGCCGTCTCGGTCACTTCCAGTTCCAGCCGTGACGGCTTGATGCCGGTGCTCGTCATGGTGTCGCGCACGATGCCGACGAAGTCCTTGGTCATGAACTGGACGGGCGAGATGTTGACGGCGACGAAGCAGTCGTCGGGCAGATGCCGGGCGTCGCTGCAGGCTTTGCGCAGCACCCATTCGCCGATCGGGCCGATCATGCCGGTTTCCTCGGCGATCGGAATGAACTCCATCGGCGGGATCATGCCGCGTTCCGGATGCCGCCAGCGGATTAGCGCTTCGTAGCCGACGATGCGGCCGGTCGGGAGATCGAGCTGCGGCTGGTAATGAAGGTCGAAGTCACCGCGCTCGAAGGCTGTATGCAGTTCGGATTCGATCCACTGGCGATGGTCGGCGACCCTGCCCATTTCGGCATGGAAGACGGACCAGTTGCCGACGCCGCTGGCGCGCGCGTTCTGCAGCGCCAGATTGGAGCGGCGCAGGATGAGGACGGGATCGACACCGTCCTTTGGCATCGCCACGATGCCGACCGACAGGCTGACCGATTGCAGGTGCGTACCGAGATCATAGGGCTCCATCATCTCGTCGATGAGCCTCTCTATGGTGCTTTCCAAGGACCCTGCGACTTGGTTGTCGGGGAGCAGGATCGCGAATTCACCGGCGCCGATGCGTCCGATCAGCGCGCGCGGCGGCACGCACATCTTCAAGCGCTTGGTGAAGGCGCGGATCAACTCGTCGCCCTGGCTGTAGCCGATGGCGTCATTGATCTGCTTGAAGCGGTCGATGTCGATATCGATGAGGAACATCGGCTCGCCGGTCCGGCTGGTCGCGCATGCCGCCTCGGCAATCTTGCCGACCATCGCCGGGCGTGCCACCAGGCCGGTCAGCTTGTCGAAATGGGTTTCCGTGAAGACGAAATCCGCCGATTCATCGACGCCCGCGAAGAAGGACATCGCGGCGACCGACGCCGCCAGTGCGCAAAGAGCGGCCATCACCGAGACCATCATGTCGGCGGAGATGCCGGCAAAGCCATCGCCGAGACCGAGCTTCAGGCCCCAGAGCCCGAGGACGAAACTGCCGAGACCCGAACTCGCTATGGTGAGCAGTCGGAACACCGGTGTTCGCTTCGGGTTGCTGACGGCGAGCATTGAAAGTTCCCCTGAGTACGGGGCTTTCTAGCGGATATCTCCTTAAAATGAGTTTCCGCGAATGAATCCAATTTTATTGGACCGAAAGTATTTCTTGAGCGGATCAATGCGACTGGCGCTGAAACGGGGTTTAGCCGCGCGCTTTAAGCTTCGTGTTTTCAGATGTCCGCCATTTCAAAACCGTCGCGCACCTTTGGCCGACAGGCGTTAGTCTCGCCCGCCGTCGGTCTGCTTCAATTCGTCGAGCGTCGGCATGGAAACGATGTGATAGCCGGAATCGACATAGTGGATTTCGCCGGTAACCCCGGAAGACAGATCCGACAACAGATAAAGCGCCGAACCACCGACCTCGTCGATGGTCACCGTGCGGCGCAGTGGCGAGTTTCGCTGCTGGTAGGAGAACATGTGGCGGGCGTCCGAAATGCCGGCGCCGGCGAGCGTGCGCACGGGCCCAGCCGATATGCCGTTTACCCTGATGCCGCGCGGACCGTAATCGTTGGCGAGGTAGCGCACGCTGGCCTCCAGTCCGGCCTTGGCGACGCCCATGACATTGTAGTTCGGCATGACGCGGACGGAGCCCGCATAGGTCAGCGTGATCATCGATCCGCCGTCCTTCATCAAGGTGGCCGCATGGCGGGCGACCTCGGTGAAGGAGTAGCAGGAGATCACCATGGTGCGGACGAAATTATCCCGGGTGGTGTCGGCGTAGAGGCCTTTCAACTCGTTCTTGTCGGAAAAGCCGATGGCGTGGACGATGAAATCCAGCCCGCCCCATTCGTTGCCCAGGGTCTCGAACGTGGCGGCGACCGAAGCGCTGTCCTCGACGTCGCACGGCACGACCAGCGAGGCGCCGAGCTTGTCGGCCAGCGGCTTGACCCGGCGTCCGAAGGCATCGCCCTGATAGGTGAAGGCGAGTTCCGCCCCGTGTTCGGACAATTTCCGGGCGATGCCCCAGGCGATCGAATGATCGTTGGCGACACCCATGACAAGCCCGCGCTTGCCCTTCATCAATCCGTCCATGGCCGGCAAATCCTTATGCGGAATAGCGCTGGAAAACGAGCGTGGCGTTGGTACCACCGAAGCCGAACGAATTGGACAAAACAGTGTCGATCCTGGCGTCGTCGATGCGCTTTCGCACGATCGGCATGCCCTCGAATTCGGGGTCGAGGGTCTCGATATGGGCGCTTTCGCCGATGAAACCGCCCTGCATCATCAGGATCGAGTAGATGGATTCCTGCACGCCGGCCGCGCCCAGCGAATGGCCGGTCAGCGACTTCGTCGAGGTGATGTACGGCATCTCTGGGCCGAACACCTCGCGGATGGCGCCCATTTCCTTGGAATCTCCCACCGGCGTCGAGGTGCCATGGGTGTTGATGTAGTCGACCGGCGTGGAAACCGTGGCCAGCGCCTGGCGCATGCAGCGGACCGCGCCCTCGCCTGAAGGAGCAACCATGTCGTAGCCATCCGACGTCGCGCCATAGCCGACGATCTCGGCATAGATCTTGGCGCCGCGCGCCTTGGCATGCTCAAGCTCTTCCAGCACCAGCACACCGGCGCCGCCGGCAATGACGAAGCCGTCGCGATTGACGTCATAGGCACGGGAGGCGGTCGATGCCTTGTCGTTGAATTTCGACGACATGGCGCCCATGGCGTCGAACAGGTCCGACATCGTCCAGTCGAGATCCTCGTGGCCGCCGGCGAAGACGATGTCCTGCTTGCCCCATTGGATCAATTCATAGCCATTGCCGATGCAATGCGCCGAGGTCGAACAGGCCGACGAGATCGAGTAGTTGACGCCGTGGATCTTGAACCATGTGGCAAGCGTCGCCGATGCGGTCGACGACATTGCCTTCGGCACCGCGAACGGACCGATGCGCTTGGGACTGCCGTTCTTCAGCGTCGTTTCGGCAGCTTCGACGATGGTGCGGGTGGATGGTCCGCCCGATCCCATGACGATGCCGGTGCGCTCATTGGTGATGTCGCTCTCGCCGAGGCCCGCATCCGCGATCGCCTGGTCCATGGCGACGTGGTTCCATGCAGCACCCTGGCTCAGGAAGCGCATCGCACGGCGATCGATCATCGCCGATGGATCGAGCGTCGGCGCTCCCCAGACCTGGCAGCGGAAGCCGTGTTCGGCGAAGGAATCCGAGAAGCTGATGCCTGATCTGGCGTCATGCAGCGAGGCTTGCACCTCGTTGGCATTGTTGCCGATCGACGACACGATGCCGAGGCCTGTGACTACGACACGTCTCATTCGCAACTCCTTCCAGGGATGCTGGCCAAAGGGGGCCGGCCAGGGGTGCCGGTCAGCCGACCGCCGACTGCTTGGACAGACCGACTTTCAAATCCGTTGCCGCGTATATGGGTTCGCCATCCGCCTTCAGCCAGCCATCGGCGATGCCGAGCACCAGCCGGCCCCGCATCACGCGCTTGAAGTCGATGCCATATTCGACCTTCTTCACCGAAGGCGTGACCATGCCCTTGAATTTCACTTCGCCGGTCGACAGCGCCATTCCCTTCCCGGGTTCGCCAAGCCAGCCAAGATAGAAGCCCGTCAGTTGCCACATGGCGTCGAGGCCGAGGCACCCCGGCATGATCGGATTGCCGATGAAATGGCAGGCAAAGAACCACAGGTCCGGCTTGATGTCGAACTCCGCGCGGATAAAACCCTTCTCGAAGGCGCCGCCGGTCTCGCTGATCTCGGTGATGCGGTCGAACATCAGCATTGGCGGATAGGGAAGCTGGGCGTTGCCCGGTCCGAACAGTTCGCCGCGGGCGCAGGCCAGCAATTCGTCGTACTCGTAGCTGGATTTACCCGCCATCAATCTCATCCCATATCGTTCCGGGCCATCGGGTGCCCTTGTCGTTGGTTTCCTAACACAATCTGTTTCAGGCCGGAAACCGGCGTTTGCGCTTAGCCTGCTCGTCTGCCTGGGTCAATGCGCGCTATTGATCGCATTCGGACGACAGAATATATGTCCTGAGAGGTCCGGTTTCGGCAGACGTTCATTTTTTTGCCATTCTGGGCGTGTCTTGGGGCGGAACTGTGGGGTTCGACGAGAAGATGGACCTGGACGGCCGGAAGGAAAATGTCGCTGTGGACAAGCGGGTCCGTGAAGCCGGGCTGAGGCCGACGCGTCAGCGCATTGCGCTGGCCGATCTGCTTTTCGCCAAGGGCGACCGGCATCTGTCGGCCGAGGAACTGCACGAGGAGGCGGTTGCCGCCGGCGTGCCGGTGTCGCTGGCCACCGTCTACAATGCCCTTCACCAGTTTACCC
>NZ_RZPW01000386.1:0-5848 GCF_003998455.1 Mesorhizobium sp. M7A.F.Ca.CA.001.08.2.1
GTTCGAGCGCCGCTCCGAGGGTGTCGCTATCTTCGGCGGTGAAGCGGTCAAGTCGCTCGACGCCACTGAGCGCCGTGCCATCGCGGCCAAACTGATGCCGAGGATTCGCGGCCTGATCTCGGAAAGGAGCCACAAAGCAGGCCATTTCGACGATTCCACTGCTGTGCTCGAATTCGTCAACTCCAGGGATCTGCGCCCGCTGGCGGCACTCGGCACCTCATGCCCCGACCATTTCCTGCGCACCAAGATCCGCCCGCTGGTCATCGAATTCGATCCGGCAAAGCCCGATGTCGATGCCGTCATCGCGCGTCTTGCCGACGACATCGCCGAATATCGCGTTGGCTACCAGGCCTATTACGACAGCTGCAAGCATCCGGACTCGCCCGCCATCCGCGATCCCAATGCCGTCGTCTACCTGATGCCCGGCGTCGGCATGTTCACCTTCGCCGGCGACAAGGCGACGGCGCGCATTTCGGGCGAATTCTATGTCAACGCCATCAACGTCATGCGCGGCGCCTCCACCGTGTCGTCTTATGTCGGCCTGCCTGCACAGGAAGCCTTCGACATCGAGTACTGGCTGCTCGAAGACCTGAAGCTGCAGCGTATGCCGAAGCCGAAGTCGCTTGCCGGCCAGATCGCCCTGGTCACGGGTGGCGCCGGCGGCATCGGCCGCGCCACGGCCAACCGCCTGCTGCGCGAAGGCGCCTGCGTGGTGCTGGCCGACATCGACGAGACAGCACTGGCCAGCGCCAATGACGAACTGGCGAAAGTCTACGGCAGGGACTTCGTGCGGCCGGTGCTGATCAATGTCACCTCGGAGGAGCAGGTCATTTCGGGCTTTGCCGAGACAGCGGTCGAGTTCGGCGGCATCGACATTCTGGTGTCGAATGCAGGGCTGGCCTCCTCGGCGCCGATCGAGGAGACGACGCTGGCGCTGTGGAACAAGAACATGGACATCCTGTCGACCGGTTATTTCCTGGTCTCGCGGGAAGCGTTCCGGCTGTTCCGCGCGCAGAAGATTGGCGGCAACGTCGTCTTCGTCGCCTCCAAGAACGGCCTTGCCGCATCGCCGAACGCCGCCGCCTATTGCACCGCCAAGGCTGCCGAGATCCATCTCGCCCGCTGCCTGGCGCTGGAGGGCGCGGAGGCGCAGATCAGGGTCAATGTCGTCAACCCGGACGCGGTGCTGCGCGGCTCGAAGATCTGGACCGGCGAGTGGAAGGAACAGCGCGCCGCCGCCTACAAGATGTCGACCGACGATCTGGAGGAGCACTATCGCTCGCGTTCGATGCTGAAGCGCTCTGTCTTCCCGGAAGACATCGCAGAGGCGATCTATTTCCTGGCGTCCGACATGTCGGCCAAGTCGACCGGCAACATCATCAATGTCGACGCGGGCAACGCCCAGTCGTTCACGCGCTGAGCGGAGGGGACGATGGAACATATCATCTCCGCCGACCTCGTCGACAAGGACAACGCCGCGCGCAAGGCAAACCTCGAGCGCGACTACGCCTCGCTCGGCGAGCGGCTCGACCGTCGCGGCATCGCCATCGACGCTATCAGAGACAAGGTCGAGAAATTCGCGGTGGCGATCCCGTCCTGGGGCGTCGGCACCGGCGGCACGCGCTTTGCCCGCTTTCCCGGTGCCGGCGAGCCACGCGACATCTTCGACAAGATCGAGGATTGCGCCGTCATCCAGCAATTGACGCAGGCGACGCCGACCGTTTCCCTGCACATTCCGTGGGACAAGGCCGATCCGAACCGGCTGAAGCAAGCGGCCTCGCGCTTTGGCCTCGGCTTCGACGCCATGAACTCCAACACCTTTTCCGACGCCAAGGACCAGAAGCTCTCCTACAAATTCGGCTCGCTGGCGCATGCCGACGCCGGCACGCGCCGGCAAGCGGTCGAGCACAATCTCGAATGCATCGAGATCGGCAAGACGCTCGGCTCCAAGGCGCTGACGGTGTGGATCGGCGACGGTTCGAACTTTCCCGGCCAGGTCAATTTCGCCAAGGCATTCGAGCGCTATCTCGACGCCATGAAAGAGGTCTACGCCGGACTGCCCGCCGACTGGAAGCTGTTCAGCGAGCACAAGATGTACGAGCCGGCCTTCTATTCCACCGTCGTGCAGGACTGGGGCACCAACTACATGATCGCGCAGGAGCTGGGCGACAAGGCGTTCTGTCTCGTCGACCTCGGCCACCATGCCCCAAACGTCAACATCGAGATGATCGTGTCGCGGCTGATCCAGTTCAAAAAACTCGGCGGCTTCCACTTCAACGATTCGAAATATGGCGACGACGATCTCGATGCCGGTTCGATCGACCCTTACCGGCTGTTCCTCGTCTTCAACGAACTGGTCGACGCCGAACTTTCCGGCGCCGAGGGGTTCGACCCGGCCCACATGCTCGACCAGAGCCACAACGTCACCGATCCGATCGAAAGCCTGATGCTATCGGCAGTCGAGGTGCAGCGCGCCTATGCGCAGGCGCTGCTGGTCGACCGCAAGGCGTTGGAAGGTTTTCAGGATAGCAATGACGCGCTGATGGCGACGCAGACGCTGAAAGCGGCCTACCGCACCGATGTCGAGCCGATCCTCGCCATGGCGCGGCTGAAGACCGGCGGCGCCATCGACCCGGTCGCCGCCTATCGAGCGGCGGGTTACCGCGCCAAGGTTGCAGCGGAACGCCCTGCAGTCGCTGGCGGTTCGGGCGGCATTGTCTGAGGCCGAGCCGGCCCCCTCATCCGGCCGCTTTGCGGGCCACCGCCCTCCGGGCGTTTGTTGTTCGAAAAGCCAAGCAGTTGGCTTTTCGCCCGCTGCGCGGACCACGCCTCACCCCCGCAGGGGAGAAGAGACTGGCGTCAGCGCTGACACCTCCTCTCCCCTCGGGGAGAGGTCGGATTGCCCCGAATTGCCCTTCGCAATTCGGTTGGCAATCCGGGTGAGGGGGCTCTTTCTCGTGCTCCCTCAATTGTTAGTGGACTCGATCCGTCCAACACGGTCTTCTAGGCATCCCCCCGCCCGGAGAACCGCCATGCCTCTCAACCGTCGGACACTGATCGCCGCCAGTCTTTCCATCACCTTTGTCCTGGCGCCGTTGACGAGTGTCTTCGCCGCCTCGCCGGCGCCGGCCAAGGGCGAGCACGGTATGGTGGTGACGGCCCAGCATCTGGCATCCGAAGTCGGCATCGACGTTTTGAAGAGGGGCGGCAATGCTGTCGACGCGGCGGTTGCCGTCGGCTATGCGCTCGCCGTCGTCTACCCCAATGCCGGCAATATCGGCGGCGGCGGCTTCATGACCATCCGCTTCAAGGACGGCAAATCGACCTTTCTCGATTTCCGCGAGCGGGCGCCGCTGGCGGCGACAAAAACCATGTATCTCGACAAGGACGGAAACCCGGTGAAGGGCGCCAGCCTCGACGGCTATCTCGCCGTCGGCGTACCGGGCTCTGTGGCTGGCTTCGAGATGGCCCGTGAAAAATACGGCAAATTGTCCCGCCAGGATCTGATGGCGCCGGCAATCGGCTACGCCAAGGACGGGTTCATCCTCAATCAGGGCGACGCTGCCTCGTTTGCCGGCAGTGCCGACAGGCTGGCGAAGGACCCCGCGGCCGCCGCCATATTCCTGAAACCCGACGGCAAGCCCTATGGCATCGGCGAGCGGCTGGTTCAGCCCGACCTCGCCGCCTCGCTCGCCGCCATTTCCGAAAAGGGTACGGATGCCTTCTATAAAGGCGCCATCGCTGACGCCATCATCAAGGCGAGCGGCGCCAAGGGCGGCATTCTCGCCAAGCCGGATTTCGAGCAGTATGCGGTGCGTGAGCTCAAGCCCGTGACCTGTACCTATCGCGGCTACGAGATCACCTCCTCGCCGCCGCCCAGCTCCGGCGGCCTCATCATCTGCGAAATCCTCAACGTGCTGGAGGGCTATCCGCTGTCCTATCTCGGCGCAGGTTCCGCCGAGACGGTCCACGTCATGGTCGAGGCGATGCGCTACGCCTATGTCGACCGCAATTCAGCGCTTGGCGATCCTGATTTCGTCGACAACCCGGTCTCGAAACTGCTTGATAAGGCCTATGCCAAGGATATCCGCGACAAGATCGACCCGTTCCGGGCCGGCGTGTCGCAGGATTTGATGCCGAAGGGCTTTGGCGAGAGCAAGGAGACGACGCATTATTCGATCATCGACGATGCAGGCAATGCGGTCGCGGTCACCTACACGTTGAACGGTTCCTTTGGAGCCGGCGTCGTCGCCGACGGCACCGGCATCCTGCTCAACAACGAAATGGACGATTTCACCCAGAAACCCGGCGTGCCCAACCTCTATGGCCTGGTCCAGGGCGAGGCCAACGCCATCCAGCCGAAGAAGACGCCGCTGTCGTCGATGAGCCCGACCGTGGTCGCCAAGGACGGCAAGCCGTTCATGGTCATCGGCAGCCCCGGCGGTTCGCGCATCATCACCATCACGCTGGAAGCGATCGTCAATGTCATCGACCACGGCATGAACATCCAGGAGGCGATCGACGCGCCGCGCATCCACCATCAATGGCTGCCCGACAAGGTGTATGTCGAGCCGTTCGGCCTGTCGCCGGACACAGAAAAGCTGCTGGCCGGCATGGGATATCACCTCGATCTCGCCGACCAGACCTGGGGTCAGGCCGCCGGCATCCTGGTCGGCGGCAAGAGCCTGGCGGAAATCGAGAAAGGCGGCGGCGCGCGCTACAACGGCGCCATCGACAGCCGCGCGGCCTCTGGCGAGGCGCTCGGATACTGACAGCTCGGAGGAAAAGCTTGGAGCAGCGTGGCGATTCGGGTTGATCGCCCGCTGCTCAAGTGGATCGGCTCACACCGACTTGACCGTCACAAGACCAGCGTGAGGGTGGACGCAACCAGCATCAAGGCGGCAATGCCGACGAACAGCGCATAGATGCGCGGCCGGTCGAGCAGCAGCGCATTTCCGGAGATCCAGGCGGATGTGGCGCCGCCAAGCGCGAAGAGGAAGCCGTTGCGGTGCCCGAAGACCATCGATGCGGCCATCAGCCCGCCGATGATCAGCGCACCGAACACGATGATCACGGCAACGGCATATCTCTCGAAATCATTGCCGCTTCCCATGCTCGGGCCGATTGCGTTCAAGGTTGGCAGGTCGTCCGGATCGAAAGGGTTCGTCGACCCGTATTCGTCTTGACCGGCAGGCTCTCGCATCATTCGTTCTCCGTATAGCGGCAACAAATCATCAAGCCTTGCCGAGTGCAACCCGATCACGCTGCCTTGATGCGTTCGACCGGTCCTTGACGTCTTCAGGTGGCGGCTTGCTGCCGGCTTTTGGTTCTTGGCCGTCTTTGGTCTCTCAGGCAATCCAGGAAACGGCTGCCCAAAGGCGACCGTAGCTCCCTCTATCATGGAATGCATTCGTGGAGGAAAAATGATGCGAAGCGCGGATTGGGCTTCGCAAACCGTGATTCGGACGGTGACGTCGCACAGGTTGTTGTACGGGCGAATCGCCTTGCGGCCAGTGGGCGTCTGCGCTTGGCATGCGGTCGCGTGAAAGTTGACTGGGCAGGCATCTTAAATGTTGACTAGTACACTCATGTTTCATAGTCACCGGGCAGTGGTCACTGGAGACCAACCCCCGAAAAGCAGGGCCGGCCGCATTGCAGAGAGACCAAGAGCCCCAGTCGAGAGCCGCGCCCGATCATTTGCGCAGCCGAATGACCCGGCGCCAGGCGCTCGGGCTTTTTTCGCTGCCGTTCGCCGGCATGAGGTCCTCCACGGCTGAAGCCCGTCCGTTGCGCATCGTCTGCCTGGATGACGGGTTGACCGAGACCTTGCTCATGCTCGGTGTCAGCC
>NZ_RZPW01000387.1:0-5829 GCF_003998455.1 Mesorhizobium sp. M7A.F.Ca.CA.001.08.2.1
CGCCGCGCCTCGGCAAAAAGCGCTCATCCGCTAAAATTGGAACGATCCGCCGCAATTTTCCATAAGCTCTGTCTGGCAAGAATTTCGCATGATCGCGCAATCCGGCAGCCAACAGGCGGACACTGGCGACGATGTCGATGCGGTGCTCCCGCCGGCGTCGACGCGGCGCTTCGTCGCCGCGCCGCCGCTGGTGCCCGAGCCGGAATTCTCCAGGCGCGAAGGCCTGTCCTTTCTGACATTCGTCGCCATCGTGGTGATGGCCGGGCTGGCGCACCTGACCGGGGCACCGATGTTCATCAGCGTTGCATTGCTCGCAACCGGCCTAGCCGGCCTTGCCATGCATCTGCGCGCCAGGCGGAGCGAACATCGCACCGCCGCCCTTCTTGACGAAACCACGGCCCGCAGCCGCGCCGAGATCGAGACGCTGGCCGACCGCATGTGGGAGATGCAGGAGAGCGATGAGCGCTTTCGCGGCCTGATCGACGCGCTTGGCGATCTTGTCATCCATCGCGACCGCGACGGCTACATCGTCTATGCCAACAAGGTCTTCGCCGATCTCGTCGAGATCGACCAGCGCGATCTTGCCGGCAAGACCCTGGCGGAACTCGGCATCGAGGTCGGCATGGTTCCCGATGCCGCCTTTTCCGACCATGAGTGCCTGAGTTCCACCGATGTCTCTATCAGCACGCCGAGCGGGCAGCGCTGGTTCTCCTGGATCGAACTGTCGGTGCGCGACAAGGACAGTGGCGCGGTTTCGCACCGCGCCATCGCCCGCGACATCACCGCCCGCAAACGCGCCGAGTCCTCGCTGATCACCGCACGCGAACGGGCCGAATATGCCAGCCAGGCCAAATCGCGTTTCCTCGCCACCGTCAGCCATGAAATCCGCACCCCGATGAACGGCATCATGGGCATGGCCAGGTTGCTCGCCGACACCAGCCTGTCGCCGGAGCAGCAGACCTATGTCGGCGCCGTCTCGACCTCAGCCAGCGCATTGCTTGCCCTGATCGAGGATCTTCTCGACTATTCCAAGATCGAAGCCGGGCGTTTCGACCCGGAGCCGCAGCCGATGTCGGTGCGCGAGATCGCCGACAACATCATCGAATTGCTGGCGGCGCGCGCCTTCGCCAAGGATATCGGGCTGGGTTGTCATGTCGAACCCGACGTGCCGCAATTGATCACCGCCGATCCAGGCAAGGTCAGGCAGGTGCTTCTCAACCTCATCGGCAACGCCATCAAGTTCACCGACAGCGGCGGCGTGCTGGTGAGCATTGCACGCGCACGCACCGAAACCAGCGACCGCATATGCTTTACCATCGCCGATACCGGTCCGGGCCTGCATGATGCCGACCTGGAGCGCATTTTCGAGGAGTTCGAGCAGGCCGACGGCACGTCGACACGCACACATGGCGGGGCCGGCCTCGGCCTTGCCATCTCCAGGCGCCTGGTGGCCGCCATGGGTGGCACGATCTCGGTATCCAGCCGGCTCGGCCAGGGATCCGAGTTCGTCTTCGAAATCCCTGCGACAGCGGCCACCGAAGCGCCGCAGGGCCGCCAGAATGCTCTCTCGGGCAGACGCGTGGTGATCCTGTCGAAGAACGCCGTCGAGGCCGACGCCATCGCCCGCACCATCCGTGCCAACGGTGGCGCGGTCGACATCGCCACCACCGCCGCACAGGCCGCGCCTTTCGCCGCCGGCTGCGACGCGATCCTGGTCGATGCAGCGATGGAGGAAGGCGACGGAAGGCTGCTCAAGCGCCTGCGCCAGAGCGGTTTCTCCGACTGTGAGGCGATCACGCTGATCGCGCCGACAGATCGCGGCATGCTTGGCGAGTTCCGCGCCAGCGGCTACGCAACCTTCCTGGCCAGGCCGGTGCGCGGCGGAACACTTTTGCGTGTACTGTTGAGCAGCCATGCTCCGAGCCTCGGCCCGCCGCAGCCGGAAAAGCGCGGCGCGCCGACACTGCGCGCCGTCGGCAACCGCCAGCGCGGCCTGTCGGTGCTGATCGCCGAGGACAATGACATCAATGCCATGCTGGCCCGCGCCACGCTGCTGAAGGCCGGGCATCGCGTCAGGGTGGTCGGCAACGGCAAGGCGGCCGTCGAGGCTGTCACCGGCGCCGCGCACAAGGACCGCTTCGACGTGGTCTTGATGGATCTGCACATGCCGGTCATGGACGGGCTGGACGCGATTGCCGCCATCCGCCGCCATGAGGAAGAAAGTGCCGTGCGGCCGGTGCCGATCATGGTGCTGTCGGCCGACAGCCAGGAAAAGACCCGCCATGCGGTGTTGGCCCATGGAGCCAGCGGCTTTGTCACCAAGCCGCTCGACCCCGAGGCGCTGGTCAATGCCGTCGAGGGCCAGGTCGTCGCGGCCTGAGCTTTCCACCGCCCATTCCGCACCGGGCGATCACTTAAACGTAGCCGGTTGATCGTATTCGCCAGCCGACGAAGTATTGCCCACGACGTCGTATCACGGTACTGTCACAATCCTGTTGCACCTACACCGTATCCCCGTGCCAAGAGGGATGGCTCGAAGGAGAATCACTCGTGCATACAGTTATGCCGGAATGTGACACTCGGCCGAACGCCAGCAGCGCCTTGCTTGCCGGACGTAACGTCGATTCCGTCATAAAGGGCGCGGCACTGGGCCGTATAGGCAATCTTGAAGTGCGGCTCGCTCGCAACGAGGCCGAGATCGCGGCCGCGCAGGAAGTGCGCTACCGGGTGTTCTACGACGAACTTGGCGCCAGGAAGGACCTGTTCCAGGCCCATGACCGCCGTGACGCCGACCGGTTCGATCCACTCTGCGACCATCTGCTGGTTTTGGACACCACGCTTTCCGGTCCCGAACATCGCCGTATCGTCGGCACATATCGGCTTCTGCGGCAAGAAATCGCGGCCACGGCCGGCGGTTTCTATTCCGAAGGTGAATTCGAGCTGACCAAGCTCATTGCCCGTCACCCCGGCCAGCGTTTCCTTGAACTCGGCCGCTCCTGCGTCTTGCCGGAATACCGCTCGAAGCGCACCATCGAAGCGTTGTGGCAAGGCATCTGGGCTTACATCAACCATTATGAAATCGGTGTGATGACCGGTTGCGCTTCCTTTCACGGCACCGTGCCGGCGGCGCATGCCGAGGCGCTCACCTACCTCGCCCACCACTGCCGCACCAATTCGGCCTGGGACGTGCGCGCGGTCTCCGGGCGCTACTGCTCGATGGACCTGATGCCGATCGAGGCGGTCAATGCCAAGGCGGCGATCGCCGCGATGCCGCCTCTGGTCAAGGGCTATCTGCGCGTCGGCGCCCGCATCGGCGATGGCTGCGTCATCGATCGCGAATTCTCGACGGTCGATGTGTTCGTCGTGATGCCGGTCAAGGAGATCGGCGCACGCTACGTCAACTATTATGGCGGCGAAGCCCAGCGCTTCGCTGCGTGAGGCTAGCGAATAGAAAGTAGCGGGAGCTATCTCGTTCAACCCCTATTCGCTATTCGCTTCCTTTTCACAAAATATCTTCCGGCCGCCTGCCGGGCCGGCTCTTGTAGGACGGAAACGACCAGCCGAATTTGAGCGCGCCGCCACGCACAAGGAACGCCGCCGCAAAACCGGCAAGGTCCGAGGCGAGCGGCGGCAGTCCGGCAAGATCGCCAAGCGTGTAAAGGCCGGCACCTGCAAGGGCCGCCGTGACATAGATTTCGGGCCTGAGCAGCACCGATGGCTCGCCGGCAAGGAGATCGCGCAGAATGCCGCCGAAAGTGGCGGTGAGCACGCCGGTGATGACGGAGACGACCGGCGAACCGGTAATCGCAAGCCCCTTGGCCGCGCCCATCACCGAAAAAGCAGCGAGCCCGATGGCGTCGAGCCAGAGCAGCCATTTCCAGCGCGATTCGACACGATGCGCGCTGAAGAAGACCAGCACCGCAACCGCGGCGCAGACCAGCACATAGCCGGAGTTGGCGACCCAGAAAACCGGCAGGTTGAGGATGACGTCGCGAAGCGTGCCGCCACCTATCCCGGTGACGCTGGCCAGGAACAGGAAGCCGATAATGTCGAGCTGCTTGCGCGAAGCCGCAAGCGCTCCGGTCGCCGCGAAGACGGCGACACCGGCATAGTCGAGAAGCGCGATGGGGTTCATTGCAGGCCAGGGGAGTAAGGGAATAGGGCAGTAGGGCAGTAGGGCAGTATGTTTAGCACGAAGCCGCACGGAAGGTGCGATTGCCCTTTTCCCTACTGCCCTACTGCCCTACTCCCCTACTCCCCTAACTATGCATCTTTCTCAGCCTGCTCGTTTACCGGCCCCGGCTCGACCGCCGCTTCAGCGGCGGCAAACTTCGGACCGCCTTTGGCGACGCCGACCATAGCCGGGCGCAGCACGCGGTCGCCGATCGAATAGCCCGGCTGCACGACCTGGACCACGGTGTTGGCCGGGACGTCCGGATTGGGCACTTCGAACATCGCCTGGTGGAAATTGGGATCGAACTTCTCGCCTTCCGGCGCGAGCTTCTTGACCCCATGCCGTTCCAGCGCCGACAGCATGGCGCGCTCGGTGAGGTCGACGCCTTCGATCAGCGCCTTGAAGCCGGCGTCACCCGATGCCTTGGCCTCGGCGGGAATCGCATCCAGCGCGCGGCGCAGATTGTCCGACACCGAAAGCATGTCGCGGGCGAAATTCGCGACCGCGTAGGTGCGCGCATCGTGAACATCGCGCGCCGTGCGGCGACGCAGGTTTTCCATCTCGGCCGCCACGCGCAGCGCGCGGTCCTTCAGCTCTTCATTTTCCTTCAGCAGCCGGACAAGGGCTTCATAGTCGCCGACGGTGCTGCCTTCCGTGCGCTCGGCTGCGGGCTCGGTCGCCTCGACTTCATCGGGCGCGCGTTCGTCTTTTGCCTGGTCGCTCATCGCCGTTTCCCGTCAATCTCGAATGATGTGGATTTTGTGCCCGATATCGATGTTTGGCAGCCAAAAATCAAGGGGTAAGCGATTATGGAAGCCACCGGCCAAGGCCGGACAATGGCAGGCAAGGCATTTCGATTTTAATTCAAATTTTACCTTAACTGCCGGCTTTGCTTGCCCCACAGGCAGGATGGGGGAACCATTCCCTTGCTGGAGGAGTTTCGAAGCCGACACAGGATTTTGAGACGATGACCCGCAACACGGGCGAAAAGGCAGAAGGGCTGGCCATCGAGGTCAGGCGCCAGTTGGGTGCCGAGGCGGTGACCCGCTTTCTACGCACCTTGCCGGCCTTCCGCACCGAGGCCGACATTCCCGACCGGCTCAGAGAACTGCTCGACCGCCTCGATGGGGCGGAGCGCGGTGACATCGGCTGGCGCCGGCGGTAACGCAACAATCGATCTTGGCAGCAAACCTCCTATCGGCAATAGCCGGGGAGAGCCGAACCATCTAAGGATAGATGTGTTGTGGTTCAAAATGGAGGACGTAGTGCGCAAGGTTTCGATCACCTCATCGCTGATGGCGCTTGTCGGCCTCGGCGCCATCACCTTGGCGGCTTTTCCGGCACAAGCAGACAATCTGCAGCTGCAATTGGGCAAACATGGCCCGCGGCTGAAGCTCATGGAAGATTGCGACCCCGCCTATGACGATTGCGAAGGCCCCCGTCGCGACGACCGGCGCGACCGCCGTCAACGAGGCTGCACGGAGGACCGGGCCCTCGACAAGGCAGACCGAATGGGCATCCGCCGCGCAAGGATAGAGTCCGTCGGCCGCCGGGAGATCACAGTCCGCGGGAGACAGGGTGGCGACCGCGTGCGCGTGACTTTTGGCACCGAGCGCGGCTGTCCCATCCTCGATCGCGAATAGCGATCGACCTCA
>NZ_RZPW01000388.1:0-5770 GCF_003998455.1 Mesorhizobium sp. M7A.F.Ca.CA.001.08.2.1
GTCCCGCATCGCTTGCAGCGCATGGCTGCGCTCATTCTGGCTGAGCTCGCCCGACAGGGCGACGACGGAGAAGTTGCGGTTGTTGAAGCGCGCGGTCAGATGATTGACGGCGGCACGCGTGTTGCAGAACACCAGCGCGTTCTTGGCTTCGTAATAGCGCAGCACATTGATGATGGCGTTCTCGCGGTCGGGCTGGGCGACGCTCAGCGCCCGATATTCGATGTCGAGATGCTGCTTCTCCTCGCCGGCGGCCGAAATGCGCACCGCATCGCGCTGATAGCCCTGGGCGAGCGTGGCGATCGAGCGCGGCACCGTGGCCGAGAACATCAGCGTCCGGCGTTCGGCCGGAGCGGCGTCGAGGATGAATTCGAGGTCTTCGCGAAAGCCGAGATCGAGCATCTCGTCGGCCTCGTCGAGCACCACCGCCTTCAGCGCCGACATGTCGAGCGAGCGCCGGGTGATGTGGTCGCGCAGCCGGCCGGGCGTGCCGACGACGATATGGGCGCCACGCTCCAGCACACGCCGCTCCGAGCGCATGTCCATGCCGCCGACGCAGGACGCCACGGTGGCGCCGGTCAGTTCGTAGAGCCATTCCAGTTCGCGCGTCACCTGCAAGGCGAGTTCGCGCGTCGGCGCCACCGCCAGCGCCAGCGGTGCGGCGGCGTGGCCGAAGCGCTCCGCGCCCTCAAGCAGGGTCGGCGCCAGAGCGAGGCCGAAGGCCACCGTCTTGCCGGAGCCGGTCTGCGCCGAAACCAGCGCATCGGCCTCGCCGAGCTCGGGCGCCACGACCGCCTTCTGGACGGGCGTCAGCTCGGAATAGCCGCGTTTCTCCAGCGCCCTGGCAAGCGCTGGAACAAGTGCTTCGAAGTTGGACATCTCACTCTTTCGGAATTTTAGGGTCCGCGCTCATCACGGAGCACATGCCGGGGCGGGCCTCGCGCCAGCCAAACAATCTTGGCCGTTCGTACTTCGCGCAGCCGCGATTGTACAGGGCGCGCGCAAAACCAGGCGCCGCTCGGCAATTGACTCTTGCCGCAAACCGCGTAAAAGCCGGCACCGAACGGGACAGTTTCGATGCGCGGCCTTTTGACGGCTCTTCCTGCATTCGATGCCCCCAGCCTCAATGCACATCATTGGGCCGGGCGCGTCGGCGCGTCTCCTCGTTTCAGCAAAACCGCATTCTTGGCCAAGAAAACTGGCAAAACCACCACCAAAACGGTGTGATTCCCTTGGCCTAGCCACCCTCTCCCGGGTTCGGCCCGGGGGACGGAACCCGCAGCGGCCAGCGGGTTTCTCCAAAAACCAAGCGGAGAGGGACAGGAGATTTTTCGATGAGTTTCAAGGTAGCGATCGTCGGCGCCACGGGCAATGTGGGCCGGGAAATGCTCAACATATTGGAAGAGCGCGGCTTTCCGGTAAGCGAAGTCGTGGCGCTGGCGTCGCGGCGCAGCCAGGGCACGGAAGTGTCGTTCGGCGACCGCACGCTGAAGGTGAAGACGCTCGACCAGTATGATTTTACCGACACCGACATCTGCATCATGTCGGCCGGCGGCAGCGTCTCCAAGGAATGGTCGCCGAAGATCGGCAAGCAGGGCTGCGTCGTCATCGATAATTCGTCGGCCTTCCGCTATGACCAGGACGTGCCGCTGATCGTGCCGGAAGTGAACCCGGACGCGATCTCGCTGTTCACGCGCAAGAACATCATCGCCAACCCGAACTGCTCGACAGCGCAGCTGGTGGTGGCGCTGAAGCCGCTGCACGACTTCGCCACCATCAAGCGCGTCGTCGTCGCCACCTATCAGTCGGTGTCGGGCGCCGGCAAGGAAGGCATGGACGAACTCTTTACCCAGACCCGCGCGGTCTTCGTCGCCGATGGCGTCGAGGTCAAGAAGTTCACCAAGCGCATCGCCTTCAACGTCATCCCGCACATCGACGTCTTCCTCGACGACGGCTCTACCAAGGAAGAGTGGAAGATGGTCGCCGAGACCAAGAAGATGCTCGACCCCAAGATCAAGCTGACGGCGACCTGCGTGCGCGTGCCGGTGTTCATCGGCCATTCGGAAGCGGTCAACATCGAGTTCGAAAAGCCGATCACCGCCGACGACGCGCGCGACATCCTGCGTGAGGCGCCGGGCTGCCAGGTCTTGGACAAGCGCGAGGACGGCGGCTACATCACGCCGCTGGAATCGGCCGGCGAAGACGCCACCTTCATCTCGCGCATTCGCGAGGATTCGACCATCGACAACGGTCTGTCGATGTGGATCGTCTCCGACAATCTGCGCAAGGGCGCGGCGCTCAACGCGGTGCAGATCGCCGAGCTTTTGGTCGAGCGCGGCCTGATCCAGCCGAAGAAGAAGGCGGCCTGACGGCCGTTTAGTTTTCGCTCACGGGCCGTATCGCCGCTGCCGCGGCGGGCCCTCCGCGGGGGCGCCGGACGACCGGCGGCCCGCGGTCGCGGCCTTCCGGGATGCTTCTTGCTTTTCCCCGTGTCGGATACGGAGGACGGGTCAGTCGCGCGGCACCTGACGGCCTTGCCCGGCTTCCCAGATCGTCCTCAAGCGCTCCACCAGTGATGAAAACAGCCGGGGCGGCAACAGGCCGTAGTCATAGCGGTCGGTGGAGCGCGGCACCGGACGAAGGTCGTAGCCTGGCCACGCGAAGCGATTGCCTTCGTGGAGCATCACCCATGAACGCTCGCCGTCCAGTTCCAAATGACGCTTGACGGCTGGCGGCAGCTCGATCGCCAGCGACGGATCGGCCGGCGGTACATGCGTGACAGGCACCACCGTCACGATCAGACCATCGGCGCCGCGTTCGACGGCTAGCACGATCACGCAAGGGCGATCTTTCCGCCCTTCGTCCTGTCCGGCTTGATGTTCATGATGCCACAGATATGCATAGGAGATGACGAGGCCGAGCTGTGGGGCGGGAAGCGGCATGCCTTACTTGGTATCCATCAAGGCATTGAGATGATCGTGTTCTGATGACATGCGGCCGCCGGCGATAGCTTCCACTTCCTCGCGCTGCAGATCCCTGGTCGCAAATGACTGCCGGGCCAGGTTCTTGTAGTGCTGCAGCTCTTCATACTCGACAGCTGAAACGAAATAGCCGGTTGGCCGCCCGTGACTCATCACAGCGACCGGCTCACGCTGCACGATCTCTCGGTAACGCCCGAAATTACGGGTGAATTCTGTGGTGGGAACTTCGCGCATGATGGGTCATCCTAAATCGCGTAATTTACGCATTTACCGCAATTTACGCGATTCTTGGGGTCCTGTCAAAATTCAGCTGGCGCTGTCCCTAGCCAGTTGGCGCAGCAGTTCCAGCGCTTCCTCCGCCCTGTCGGCCGGCACGAACAGATGGTCGTGGTAGAAGGCCGAAACCGGGTTCACGCCCATGCCAGCGGC
This sequence comes from Mesorhizobium sp. M7A.F.Ca.CA.001.08.2.1, assembly GCF_003998455.1. Lineage (NCBI taxonomy): Bacteria > Pseudomonadati > Pseudomonadota > Alphaproteobacteria > Hyphomicrobiales > Phyllobacteriaceae > Mesorhizobium > Mesorhizobium sp. M7A.F.Ca.CA.001.08.2.1. The sequence continues at coordinate 3,408 of NZ_RZPW01000388.1, forward strand.
GGCCAAGCGCGTGGTGATGGCGGCGAGGAAGCCGACGGCTTCCAGCGACGAATGGATGTTCAGCGTCAGCATCCGGCAGCGGAACGAAGCGGTCAGTGCAGCAGTGCTGGCCGCCTCCTCGGTCACGATCAGTGTCACGCCCTCGCGCTCGCGAAACATCATCACCGGCTCAACGCCTTCCGGCTGAGCGACGCCAGGCGCCAGCGTGGCGAAGACATAGGTGTCGGCCAGCAGTTCCGGCGTCATCGATGCCAGCAGTGTCTTCAGATCGGTCTCGCCGGTCATTCGTTTTCTCTCGCTTGCAGAAATGGGCCGCAGCCCACGTGCTCTTCAATATCCGCGACCGGCGCGTGCCGATAGTCCAGGCGCTGCAAGGACGACATGGCGATGTCGCTGGCGGCTGGGCTTGCAGAGCTGTCGCATCGCACAATAGAGAAGCTGAGGGCCAGTGCCGGTCCGTGAAAGGCCTTCGATGATCGTTCGCCCGCGCCCCACATTCCTGCAGCTGTTCTTCATCATGCGCGGTTCGGTCGTGCCACGCATTCTGCCGCAGATATTGGGCTTCGCGCTTTATTCCGCGATCATCCTGGCCGCGGCGCGCCGGTTCCAGCTTGATTTCAGCGTCTTCAACATCACGCCTTTCGGCCTGGTCGGCGTGACATTGTCGATCTATCTCTCGTTCCGCAACAACGCCGCCTACGACCGTTGGTGGGAGGCGCGCAAGCTGTGGGGCGCGCTGGTCTTCGAAATGCGCAACCTGGCACGCGCCACCACCAGCCTCATCCTGGACCAGACTGAACAGCGCGCCCTGCTGATGGAAGCGCTCGCCTTCTGTCATTTCCTGCGCGGGCAGCTGCGCAAGATCGACAGCATGAAGGATGCCCGTGCCTTCATCGACGCGGAGGCGGACAAGGCAGCAGCCTTTTCCAATCCGGCGGATGAGATGGTCAGGCGCATGGGCCGGCGTGCCAATGCGCAGCGCCTGGCGGGCGACGTCGACACGATCGGCTTTCGTATCCTCGATGAGAGGCTCGCGTCGGTCGCGGCCATCCAGGCCGGCTGCGAGCGGATCGCCGGTACGCCCTTGCCGTTCGCCTACACGCTGCTGGTGCATCGCACGGCCTATATCGTCTGCCTGCTGCTGCCGGTCGGCCTGATCTCGACCACCGGTTGGGCGACGCCGCTGTTCACCGCGCTGATCGCCTACACTTTCTTCGGCCTCGACGCGCTGTCGGAAGAGCTCGAGGATCCGTTCGGCACCGAAGCCAACGACCTCGCTCTCGACAGCCTCTGCCGTGTCTGCGAAATCTCGGTGTTCGAGGCGCTGGGCGAAACGCCGCCGAAGATGATCCCGGCGGAAAAGTTCTATTTTTCGTAGGCAAAGGCGCGCGGGCTTAGCGGGATTAAAAGAATCCGCCCCGCTGTCGGATCGCCGCTCCATGCCACGTCCTTGATTCGACCCCAGCAAGAAGGGGATAGAACCATCAGGAGGGACCATCATGAGCATTTCCGAAACCGCGCCCGTCTCGCCGGGCGCTTTGTGGACCGGCCGCGCGCTCAGCGGCGTCATCGTGCTGTTCATGATCTTCGACGGCGCCATCAAGCTGCCGCCGCTCGATATCGTCGTCCAGACGATGGTACCGCTTGGCTGGCCGGCCGATCCGAATGTCGCGCGCATGCTTGGCGTCATCGGCCTGATCTCGACCGCTCTCTATGCGCTGCCGCGCACCTCGGTGCTCGGCGCCATCCTGCTTACTGCCTATATGGGCGGCGCCATCGCCACCAATGTCCGCGTCGACAACCCGCTGTTCTCGCACATTCTGTTCGGCGTCTATCTCGGCATTATCCTGTGGGGTGGCCTGTATCTGCGCGATCCCAGGCTCCGCGCGCTGATCCCGTTCAGCCGTTAGATCCGGATCGAAGCACCGCTTTCGGCTCGAAGCCTGAACCCTTTGCCGGGCAATATCTCAGGGATCGAATCGTCGAGTTGCGAGTTAGAGATTCGCCCGGCGGCGGAGGCGGCTCCTATCGGAGAGGAACGACGATGAAGAAAACGATGCTTTTGATGGCGCTGCTGGTGCCGCTCGCCGCTTGTTCGCAAACGGAAAAAGGCGCGGCCGTAGGCGGCCTCGGTGGCGCTGCCGTCGGTGCGGCCGTCGCCGGCGATCCGGTTGAAGGCGCCGTCGTCGGTGGTGCTGTCGGCGCTGTTGCCGGCGCGCTGATCGGCCGGGCGAGCGAGCGTGGCGAATGCCGCTACCGCGATAGCCGTGGCCGCGTCTATATTGACCGCTGCCCGAGCGGCTATTGACCGGGCGGCTTTTACAGACAGGGTCGAATGAAAAAACGGCGGGCACATGGCCCGC
>NZ_RZPW01000389.1:0-5770 GCF_003998455.1 Mesorhizobium sp. M7A.F.Ca.CA.001.08.2.1
CCGCAGGACCTGGCCCTGATCGACGCGCGAAAAGGCCTCAACATGTTCAAGAAGGTCGACGTGCCGCTGCTCGGCATCGTCGAGAACATGAGCTATTTCATCGCCCCGGACACCGGCAAGCGCTACGACATCTTCGGTCATGGCGGGGCGCGGCGCGAGGCCGAGCGCCTTGGCGTCACCTTCCTCGGCGAGGTGCCGCTCGAGATGGGCATTCGCGAAAGCTCGGATGCCGGCACGCCGGTTGTCGTCTCCAAGCCCGACGGCGCCGAGGCGAAAATCTACCGCGACATCGCCTCGAAGGTCTGGGACCGGGTTAACGAAGAGCGTGGTGCTGCGGCAGCGGCGGTGCCGAGTATTGTTTTCGAGTAGCTTGTTCGGCAGCCGCCGCCGCTCTGCAGCCTAGGCCGCGCCGACCTTCTCGCCGAAGCTGGAAAAAAACTGTCCGGCCAGTTTCTTCGAGGTCGATTCGATCAGCCGGCTGCCGAGCTGGGCGATCTTGCCGCCGACATCGGCCTTGGCCGCGTAGTTCAATATCGTGGCGTCGGGTCCATCTGCCGTCAGCGTCACGTCGGCGCCACCCTTGGCGAAGCCTGCAATGCCGCCCTTGCCTTCGCCCTGGATGGTGTAGGAGTGCGGCGGCTTCAGGTTCTTCAGCGTCACTTCGCCGTTGAACGTCGCCTTGATCGGTCCGATCTTCACCACCACGGTTGCCGCCATCTCGGTCGGCGACTTCATCTCCAGGCTCTGGCAACCGGGAATGGTCGCCTTCAAGACCTCGGGATCGTTCAGCGCTTCCCACACTTTTTGCAGCGGTGCGGCAATGCGCTCCTCGCCTTCGATCACCAAAGCCATGAAAACCTCCCGGACAAGACTGTCCGAACCCGTAACGCACGGCTTGGGGCGTGTCTATCGCACCAAAGTCCGGTTGCGACCGCACGCCCTCTTGCCTGCTCCCGCGCGTTGCCATATCGATTTGTCTTACAAATACGGAGACCATGATGGCAGGCGCCCCCACCCATAAGAAAAAATTTCGCTCGCAGGAGTGGTTCGACAATCCCGACAATCCGGGCATGACGGCTCTCTATCTCGAGCGCTATCTCAATTACGGCCTGACGCGCGCCGAACTGATGTCCGGCAAGCCGCTGATCGGCATCGCCCAGACCGGCTCGGATCTGTCGCCCTGCAACCGTCATCATATCGAACTGGCCAAGCGTGTGCGCGAAGGCATCGTCTCGATGGGCGGTATTCCGTTCGAGTTCCCCTGCCATCCGATCCAGGAGACCGGCAAGCGGCCGACCGCAGCGCTCGACCGCAACCTTGCCTACCTCAGCCTGGTCGAGGTGCTTTACGGCTACCCGCTCGATGGCGTCGTGCTGACCATCGGTTGCGACAAGACGACGCCGGCGCTGCTGATGGCAGCGGCCACCGTCAACATTCCGGCGATCGCGCTGTCGGTCGGGCCGATGCTCAATGGCTGGCACAAGGGCAAGCGCACCGGCTCCGGTACCATCGTCTGGGAATCACGCCAGCGCCTGTCGGCCGGCGAGATCGATTATGACGAGTTCATGGACATCGTCGCCTCGTCGGCGCCGTCCACCGGCTATTGCAACACCATGGGCACCGCCACCACGATGAACTCGCTGGCCGAGGCGCTTGGCATGCAGTTGCCGGGCTCGGCCGCCATTCCCGCGCCCTACCGCGAGCGTGGCCAGATTTCCTATGAGACCGGAAAACGCATCGTCGAGATGGTGCATGAGGATCTGAAGCCGTCCGACATCATGACGAGAGAGGCTTTCGAGAACGCCATCGTCGTCAATTCGGCCATTGGCGGCTCAACCAACGCGCCGATCCACCTCAATGCCATCGCCCGCCACCTTGGTGTCAAGCTCGACAATGACGACTGGCAGACGGTCGGCCTCAATGTGCCGCTGCTGGTCAATTTGCAGCCGACGGGCGAATATCTTGGCGAGGACTACCATCATGCCGGCGGCGTGCCGGCGGTCATTGCCGAACTGATGAAGGGCGACCTGTTGCCGCATCCCGGCGCACGCACCGTCAACGGCAAGTCGATCGGCGAGAATAGCGAGGGCGTCGCCAACGAAAACCCCGACGTCATCCGCTCTGTCGCCAAGCCGCTGAAGGCCAATGCCGGCTTCATCAATCTCAGGGGCAATCTGTTCGATTCGGCGATCATGAAGACCAGCGGCATCTCGCCCGAGTTTCGCGAACGCTATCTGTCCAATCCTAGGGATCCCGAGGCTTTCGAAGGCAACGCCATGGTTTTCGACGGGCCGGAGGATTACCACGCCCGCATCGACGACCCGGCGCAAGGCATCGACGAACACACCATCCTGTTCATGCGCGGCGCCGGCCCGGTCGGCTATCCCGGCGGTGCCGAGGTCGTCAACATGCAGCCGCCGGCCTATCTCATCAAGAAGGGCATCCACGCGCTCGCCTGCATCGGGGACGGCCGCCAGTCGGGCACGTCGGGTTCGCCGTCGATCCTCAACGCCTCGCCGGAAGCGGCGATCGGCGGCGGACTGGCGCTGCTCAAGACGGGCGACCGGGTCCGCATCGACTTGCGCAAGGGCACGGCCGACATCCTCGTCACCGACGACGAGATCACCCGGCGCCGCGCCGAACTGCAGAACAATGGCGGCTTCCACTATCCCGAGCACCAGACGCCCTGGCAGGAGATCCAGCGCGGTATGGTCGCGCAGTTTTCGGAGGGAATGGTGCTGAAGCCGGCGGTGAAATACCAGGATGTCGCGCACACCAGCGGTGTCCCCAGGGACAATCATTGATTCTGGATCGACGGATGGCGGCTTGATCAAATCAGGCCGCCGTCGGTTTTCCGGTCAGCGTGTTGCATCGCTGCCGGGTAGGTCGAGAACGGCCACCGTCCTTGACAAGCGCGCCCAACAAATCCACCATCATGACAAGGGGTGCATCGCGACGACCCCGTGAGGCGTCAGCCCAACGTTCGCGTCCAAGCTTCTCTTTTCAGGAGGTGGACGCCATGCCGTCAACAACCGCTATCACCGTACCGCAATTGTCCCGGCTCATAGGTCTGCCGGGCGCCCCAGTCATTGTCGATGTTCGCATAGATGAAGATTTCGACGCCGATCCGCGGCTGTTGCCGGCGTCGTGCCGTCGCGATTTCAAAACCGTTTCAAGCTGGGCGGCCACGTTCGCCGGCAAGCCAGTGGCCGTCGTTTGCCAGAGGGGGCAAAAGCTCTCGCAAGGCGTGGCCGCATGGCTGCGCCATGAGGGGATATCAGCTGAATCTCTCGAAGGCGGCTTTGAAGCCTGGCGCGATGCCGGCGGGCTTCTGGCCCGCACCGCCAAGATGCCGCCACGCAATGAAAAGGGCGCCACCGTCTGGGTGACGCGATCGCGCCCGAAGGTCGACCGCATCGCTTGCCCGTGGCTGATCCGGCGTTTCGTCGACCCCGACGCGGTGTTCCTGTTCGTCGAACCCGCTGAAGTGTTGGCTGTTGCCGACCGCTTTCAGGCCGTGCCGTTCGACATCGACAATGTGTTCTGGAGCCATCGCGGCGAGCGCTGCACCTTCGACACGATGATCGAGGAGTTCGGGCTGGAATCCGCGGCGCTCGATCGCCTCGCTGCAATCGTGCGGGCGGCCGACACTGCAAGCCTTGACCTGGTGCCTCAGGCGGCCGGCTTTCTGGTTGCCTCGCTTGGTCTGTCGCGTATGTACCGCGACGATCTGGAACAACTGGAAGCAGGCATGCTGCTCTACGACGCGTTCTTCCGCTGGTGTCGCGACGCCACCGAAGAAACGCACAACTGGCCGGCTGCGGGTAAGCCGTCGTGACCGCTCTTGTCCCGGACAATAAGGCGGGAACCGTCCCGGTGCCGGCTGCACCGACCTTCACCGAGGCCGTGAAGGTCTGGGCGAAAATCGGATTGCTCAGCTTTGGCGGTCCGGCCGGGCAGATCGCGCTGATGCACAAGGAACTGGTCGAGGAGCGGCGCTGGATCGGTGAGCGGCGTTTCCTGCACGCGCTGAACTACTGCATGTTGCTGCCTGGCCCGGAAGCCCAGCAACTCGCCATCTACATCGGTTGGCTGCTGCACAGGACGGCCGGCGGCCTTGTCGCCGGCATCCTGTTCGTCTTGCCGGGCGCGCTCGTCATGCTCGCCTTGAGCAGCCTCTACGTCCTCTATGGCGACGTGCCGCTTGTCGCGGCGCTGTTTTTCGGGGTCAAGGCGGCTGTGCTTGCCATTGTCGTCGAGGCGGTGGTCCGGATCAGCCGGCGTGCCCTCAAGAACCGGGTCATGGTGTCGATCGCGGTCGCGGCGTTCATCGCCATCTATGCGTTGAATGTGCCCTTTCCGCTCATCGTCCTGCTAGCCGGCCTGACGGGATGGCTGGGGGATCGCATTGCTCCCGCCCTGTTTTCCGGCTCGGCCCATGGCAAGGACGATGTTGCCGACTTCAAGGGAGCGGTCGACCTGATGTTCGAGCGTGGCGAACTGGCCCATGTCAAACCGACCAGATGGCATGCACCGCGCACCGTCGCCATCTGGCTGCCGCTCTGGCTCGGGCCTGTTCTTTTGATCTGGTGGTTCACCGGCTCTGCAAGCGTCTGGACCGAGATAGGCCGGTTCTTCAGTCTCATGGCTGTCGTCACCTTCGGTGGCGCCTATGCGGTCCTCGCTTATGTCGCACAGGCAGCCGTCCAGTCCTTCGGCTGGCTGGCGCCGGGTGAAATGGTCGATGGCCTTGGGCTCGCCGAAACGACGCCAGGGCCGCTCATCCTGGTGCTGCAGTTCGTCGGCTTCATCGCCGCGTTCCGCCATTCCGGCTCGCTGGACCCGTTGGTTGCCGGATCGCTGGGGGCTTTGCTCACTCTGTGGGTGACGTTCACGCCTTGCTTCTTCTGGATATTCCTCGGTGCGCCCTACATCGAGGCCTTGCGCGGCAACAAGGCACTGTCGGCCGCACTGGGCGCGATCACCGCCGCCGTTGTCGGGGTAATTATGAATCTGGCCCTATGGTTTGCCTTGCACGTCATCTTCCGTGAGGTGCGCGCGACGGGCCTTGGCATGAACGTGCCGGTGCTTTCGTCGATCGACTGGCGCGCGGCCTTGCTTTCCGTGGCCGCCATGGTCGCCATCCTGAAGCTGAAAGTCGGCATGCTGCCGACACTCGCGCTATCCGCCCTTGCAGGGATCTTGCTGGCGGCGGCTGGTTAGACAGCACCGCCTTTGCAATCCGCTTGCCCACCACCTAAGTGGGCTGGAAATGGAAGGAAACATCATGGCCGGACGGCGATCTTCCCTCGGCTTTCTCGGAATGTTCGGCCGTTCGGGCGACTTGAGGCAGCTCGACGATGCATTGCGCGGCGCCGATCTGCATCCAGCCCTTGTGCCGGAGGGCGTGAAGCTTACCCTCGTCAATCTCATGAAGGATCGCTGGCCCGACGAGCCGCCACCGGGCACCTATGCGTCGGTGGCACAATTATGCAGCTATTGCATCGCGGGTCCCGAAACCTTCGAGCAAGCCAATGGCCATGAGCGGACGCTGGGAGCCGAGCGCCGCATCGAGGCGGCGCTTGAAGCCGGTGACAGCCTCGACGCGCAGATCGTGCTGATGACGCTGCATGCCAAGCTCATCAACCCCGAAGTCGTCGACCGATACGGGCTCAGCGCGGAATGACGCGAAAGGCAAGATCTGCCTGATTCTCCTAGAGCAATTCTAGGAAAAGTGTGAGCGGTTTTCCGTCTAGAATTGCGTCAAAAC
>NZ_RZPW01000038.1:0-16768 GCF_003998455.1 Mesorhizobium sp. M7A.F.Ca.CA.001.08.2.1
TCGTCCAGTCGTTCCAGAACGCCGATTCCGGGATGACGGTGCGTTTCACCTTGAAGCCGGCGTCGCGCATCTGCTGGGCGACGGCATCGGAGCTTTCCTTGCGGTAGTCGGCTTCGACCGAGATCAGATCGAACTCGAAATCGAGCTGGCCGGCTTCCTCGAGCAATGCCCTGGCCCGGGCCGGATCACGTTTGATCGGCGGCAGGTCGGCGTGTTCGGGATGCATCGGTCCGACATGATCGTTCTGCGCGACGATGCCCATGCCGTCGGCGCCCAGTTGCAGCACCGCTTCGTTATCGACCGCAAGCTGTATGGCGTTGCGCACGCGCTTGTCGTCATAGGGTTTGGCGTTGACGTTGCAGCGCGAGACCAGGGTGGCGGCAGTGACGATCTCGCTTTTCTTCAGGCCCAGCCTGTCGAGCATGGCGACGTCATAGGACTGCGTCTGGCCGTTCAGGTCGATCTCACCGGATTCGAAAGCGGAGACGGTGGCGGCCGAGTCGGTGCCGTAGTCGGTCCAGTCGATGCCGTCGAGGAACACTTCGCCGCCCCACCAGGACCCGTCCGGCCGCTTGCGCACCGAGGCAGCAACGCCGACATCGAGTTTTTTAAGCTCGAACGGACCCGTGGAAACGGGGTTGGCCGACAGTGGCGCTGCCTTCGGATTGAACGTGCGGTGGACGATCAATGCCGGGTAGTCGGTCATCGCAGGGATGATGGTGATGTCGGGCTGCGACAGTTTCAGGACCACGGTGTGGTCGTCGCGAACTTCGATGGCACCAGTGCGCGCCACCTTGGTGTCGGGATCGATCAGGGCGGTCATGCGCCCCGCCATCGAGTTGCCGGCGGCATCCTTCTCACACCAGCACGTGATGTTGAAGGCGACATCCGTGGCGGTGAAATCGTCGCCGTTCGACCACTTCACCCCTGGGCGCACCTTGAGCACATATTCCGTGGCGTCCGCATTGATCTCCCAGCTCTGCAGCAGCACCGGCTCGAAGGTGAAATCCGGCTTCCAGCGCACCAGCGGTTCGAGAAACTGCATGGCGATGTTGCCCATCTGCGAAACCTTGAACTTGCGCGGGTCTTCCAGCTCCATCACCTGCATGGCAACACGCAGCACGCCGCCCTTTCTGGGTTGGGCGGCTTCCTCGGCCCGCGCCGGGACCGGTTGACCGATGAGCCCATAGGCAATCGCCGTGCTGGCGCCGAAGGCGCTGGCCAACGCCAGGAACTCGCGGCGGCCAAGCGCGCCGCTCTTCGCGCCTTTCGCAAATGCGCCGATCGCCGGATGAAGAGGTCTGGATGTCATATCGGTTCTCCCATTGTTGATTTTACGCCCAAATTCGGTGGAATGCCCTTGCCGCGTCGTTGCTGGGCGCTGTTTTCTACAAGACGCAGCCGATGGCGGCGGGGCCGCGACGGCGAGGGGAAGGCAAGATGAATCTTCTGACGGCGATGCGGGTGTTCGATCGGGTCTGCCTGCTGGGCAGCCTGTCGGCGGCGGCGCGCGATCTCAACATGTCGACGACGGCCGTCAGCCGCACCATCAAGGAACTGGAAGACGACCTCGGCGTCCGGCTCATCAATCGCACCACAAGGCGCCTCAGCCTCACAGAGGCGGGCCGCGACTATGCTCCGCGTGCCCGCATCCTGCTCGACGACATTTCCGAACTGCAGGATTCGACGCGCGGCCTTCACAAGGAGACGCGCGGCCTGATCCGGGTTTCCTGCTCCAATGTTCTGGGCCACACGCGCATAACCAAGCTGGTGCCGAAATTCCTCGAAGAGAACCCGCTCACCACGATCGAGTTCGACCTCACCGCGCGTTATGTCGTCGGCATTGTCGAGGAAGGCTACGATGTCGCCATCCGCTTCGGCGGTCAGGCCGATTCCGCCTTGATTGCCCGCCGGCTTGGGGAAGTTCGCAACTATGTCTGCGCCACGCCCGATTATTGGGACACAAACGGCCGCCCGGTCCACCCGGATGAGCTGGCAAGCCATTCCTGCGTGCTGAGCAATTTCGCCAAGCGGCTTGGCACATGGCCTTTCATCGGACCAGACGGCCCTTTCGATGCGGCTGTCGGCGGGCGCATCTCGACCAACAGCGTCGAGGCCGCCTACCAGATGACCACCGCCGGTTTCGGCATCGGCAATCTGCCCAGCCTGCTGGTCGATGCTGCGATCAGCGACGGCCGGCTGGAAGTGCAGCTGGATGAGTTTCGCCCCGGCTCCAGCCCGATCTACGCACTCTATCCGCACCGCACCTATATTGCGGCCAAGGTGCGCGCGTTCGTCGATTTCCTGATCCGCGAACTGTCGGCCGACTTCACCGCCTGAAATGCTGCCCGATTGCCGGCCAACGCCGTCAGGGGCCTGGCGCGAACGCCAGGCTCCTGCTGCCCCCGTCGCCCGACGCGGCAGCGTCATTTCCACCAGGCGGTGGTGTCGTACATCGGTCCCGGCTCCTCGAAGAGCTTTTCGTATTTGCACAGTGCCGGCGTCTTGCCGAGCGGCACCGAAACACCGTCCCTGAACGCCCATTCGCCACGTTGCGTCGTATCCGCCCGCACATAGCTGGACAGTGCAAAGGCGCGGTCGTGCTGTGACCTATTGGGCGAGGAGCCGTGCACGGTGAGCAGCCCCCATAAAGCAAGATCGCCCGGCTCCAGCACCAGCGGAACGATGGTCGCCGGGTCGATGCCGACCTTGCGCAACTCTTCTTCGGCGGTCAGACCCTTCATCAGCTCGCCGGTTCCCTCGTCCGACAGGCCGAGATAGCCGAGCTTGTGGCTGCCGGGCACGACCTGAAGGCAGCCATTGTCCAGCGTCGCCCGATCGACCGCGAGGCCTGTTGTCACGGTGGCGTCGGCGACATTGTCGAAGGCGGCCTGGTTACGAAAGCGCAGATCCTGGTGGAAGCGATAACCCGTGACATTGGCGCCGGGCGGCTTCCAGTGCAGCTGTTGGGCGATCTGTTTTATGTCGCGGCCGATCAGACCCTCGAGCAGCTTCAGATAGTCGGGATTGCGGCGGAATTGCTCGAAATAGGAATTGATCCAGGAAAACCAGTAAGCCTGCAGCACATAGCGTTGGCCAAAGTCCGATTCAGGCAGGATCTGGAAATTCAGGTTGCCGTGCCGGAAGGTGGCGTGATGCTTGAGGCCTTCGGCATAGACCGCATCGGTTTCCTTCTTCAGCCGGATCATCTCGTCGCCGTCGACGAATTGTCGAACGACCGCATATCCTTCCTCGCGGTACTGCTCCACCGCTTCGCGTGCCTGCCTGTCCGTCAGCATATCCGTGACAACCCCCGTCTGTGATCTGTGTCGATCGTAACAAACGGGTTGCCGGCGATAAGCCGTGGATTTTGGCATCGACTTTCCCGATTATCGGGAAATTGAGCGGGGCCTCAAAGGTGCATTGGCCGCAACCGGCTGATCAGATACGTGCTGCGCCGTTAGGCCCTAAAAATAGGTTCGCGGCGCGACAAGGTTCTTCTGCTGGCGAACATAAAAACAATAGAAGCCGAACGCCGCGGCAAACCACATGAAGGCCTCACCCATGGCCAGCCGGTTGTTGGAATTGGTAAGGATGCTGAGGGCGAAGAAAACCAGTGTGGAGATGTAGCAGGACCATGCGGCCGGAGCGACAAGCTTGGCTCGCATGGCCAGCAGAACCTGCCTGGCCGACCAGGTGTAGAGAAAGGCAAAGAACGCCAGTCCGACCAGACCATAGCGCACGGCAATTTCCAGATAACCATTGTGGAAGACGTTTAAGATCATGGGATGATAGGTTCTGTTCTCCCACTCGGTCAGCCAGCTGGAACTGGCTTCGAAGATCGGGTGGCGTTTCCAGATATCGATCGCATCCGCCCACAGCATCAGCCTTTCCTTGGCTGCAAGCGGAACCGCATCGCTCGCGATGGCGCGGTCGAATGCGGGAAGGACGCCATGCCTGAACACATCCGGAACCAGGGTATTGACGAAGGTCATGGTGTCGCCGGCGGTGGACGAGAAGATGTTGTGTGTTGCGACAATGCCGGCCGCCACGATCGCCAGCACGCCACCCGAAACCAACAGTTCGCGGCGATGGCCTCTCGCCAGGGTCATGACCGTCAACAGGAGCAGCGCAAGCGCAAGCGCAAGCCACACGCCCTTTGACCGCATCTCGATGATATTGACGACGGCAAGCAGCAGGACGGCTGTCGACAGCGCCCAATAAAGGTTCTTGGTTGCTTTCCCGAGGTCCGTTCTCTGGGCCGTGTAAGCCATGAATTGCAGCGTGCAGAGGAAGATGAAACCGGCCGCCACCGACGCGTGGATGGGATTGTTGAAAAGCCACGGGGCCGGTTGGATATCCTGAAACATGTTCGAACAGGCGGTGTCCGCCGCCAGGAAGACAAGACTGAGGATCATGAACCAGAGGACCAGCCGTGCGGGCTGCCTGACAAACAGCAGAAAGGCGAATCCGGTCGTCGCATAGAACAGCGGAAACATGTAAATGCCTTCGGCGCCACCCAACTGGTGGGTGCCGAAATAGACGATCGCCAGTCGGATGAAGACATAGAGCGACCAGCCCAGACACAGGAAGCCGACCCAACCGATCAGTGGTTTGCTGTAGGTCCACAAATCCACCCTGAACCAGCGGATGACCGCGACCAGGGCCAGCGCCAGGCCCGCATAGCGGTAGGTGTCTGCCTCGCGCCACACCGCGGAAACCATGGCGAGAACGGCGAGTGCCGCAAGCAACAGAAGCAAGGTGTGGCGCGGCGCGTTGTCCTTGGCACAGTCCAGGGTATCTCGCGGCAAAGGGGGCCGCAGCAGGACGTGATGCAGGCGGCGCAGCTCGTCACCGGCCCGCAACACCCCGGCACGTAGCCGGCTCGGCCCGCCCAACCTTGCGGATTTGTAGCTTCCCGAGGGACCGGCTATGCCGGAGATCTCGCTGCTGGCGGCGAAGCCAAGCACGTTTTGGCGGGCGGAATAGACCTTCAGGCCGGTATCCCAAAAGCGTTCGAGCGCGACGTCCCACGGCATTTTCATGACGGCGAGCGCCGACAACAGACCCTGCGCGCCCTCCCGCGTCACCAGATAGGCGGCGGCCGAGCCTTGCGGGCCATGCAGCGCACGACCGATCTCGTCGCCTTCCGCCGTCTCGACGGCGCGCATGAAGAAGCTGATGCGATGGTTGACCAGTTTGATGACGTCGAAATCCGGCACCGCCGCGATGATGGCCTCGATGCGCCGCATGGTGTTTTCGCTGAAGAGGACGTCGTCCTCGACGATCAGGCCATGGGCGCTGCCACCGGCCACGAACGTTTCCAGCGCCTGGATATGGCTGCGGTAACAGGCATATTCGCCGGAAAGGATGTCGCGCCCGCTCAGCTTGCGTGCGGCTGGCAGATCGATCTCCGTCCAGGCCTCTTTGGCAAGCGCATGGCCGTCGACGGCGGCAATGCGCTGCAAGGTCAGGCCTGCCGCTTCGGCGCTGGCGAGCAATTCGCTCCAGCGCTGGGTCTCGCGATCGAGGTTGATGGCGAAGATAGGAAGGTTCATTGAAGTTCCATGTTGAGCCGCCACCCACCCGGCCGACCTATGTATGGAAAGAAGGAGATGTTCAAGGCGACACTGTCCAGATCATGTGCAAGACCTGAATTTGCCAGTGGGAGATACAGTGCGAGCCGGCCGTTAATGAGCCCGACCACCGAGGCTGCGACGGCGCTGCGTCCCCCGCTTCCTGCGGTGCAACGGACCTAACCGCAAAACCATTCGATGAATGCTCGAAGTTTTGGCGGCTGGTTGCGTGTGGGATAGTAAAGCTTGAACTGTACGGGACCTGGCTCGAATTCTGTCAAAAGCTCAACCAGTTCACCTGCCTCGATAGCCGGTATTTCCGTCGCTCTGTAGAGTTGGGCGATACCCAGGCCCGAGCGAACGGCAAAGTCGAAGTGATGATTGTCGTCGAACACCAGGCGCGGTGGCGGATCGAGGCGAACAACCTGATCGTTGACGTTGAAGGTCAACGGCAATCGCTGGCTCCCCGGAAACCTGTAACGGATAACGTCGTGGCCTGGCAGATCGTTAGGATGCCGGGGGTGCCGGAAGCTTCCAGATAGGAGCGCGAGGCCAGCACTGAGCGGCGAAGAGGTGGACCGATGGAGCGCGCGATCATATCCATCTCCAATGTATCTTGGAAACGGATGCCGGCATCGAAGCCGCCAGCCACGATATCGGACAATCGATCGTCGGTTGCGAGTTCAATCTTGATGTCCGGGTAGTGCCGCACGAAGGCGGCCAGCCGCGGCAGGATGCAGACCTGAGCCGCCAGCCGTGACAGGTTGATCCGCAAATTTCCTGCCGGCCGCTTTCCAACCATACGAACCCGATCGAGTGCGTCCGCGATGTCGGCGAACGCTCGGTCCGTGTTTTCAAGCAGGAGGCGGCCCGCCTCGGTCAGCCGGACACTGCGGCTTGTGCGCTCGAAAAGCCGGACTCCGACAAGGGCCTCGATCTGGCGAATCTTCTGCGAGACCGCAGATGGCGTTATCCCCAAACGGCCGGAGGCGGCGGTGAAGCCTCCGGTCGTGGCGACCATGCGGAACGCCGGCAGCAGCGAGAAAAAATCGGGTCCCATCGTCAATTCTTGCTTCAAGACCCATGAAGCATGGCCCATCTCAACTTCACGATCAAGGAGGCGCATCTAGGGGGCATATTTCCAACTTGGAGTTACAGATATGACCGAAGATTTGGCCCTGAAGGCACTGCCGGACAACCTGGCAAACGCCATGGATGTTGCGATCGAGGACGCACTGGCAGAGGGCCGCATCGCTGGTAGCGTCGTGCTCGTCGCCCAAGATGGCAAGATCGTTTACGAGCGGGCGGCGGGCCTTGCTGACCGTGAGACAGGCAGGCAGATGCAGATCGAGACGCCCTTCCGCTTCGCTTCCGTGACGAAAGCCTTCACAACCATGGCCGCTTTGAAGTTGATGGAGGCTCGACATTTGTCGCCTGATGACAGGGTGACAAAATATCTGCCGGGATTTGCGCCTCGTCTCGCCGATGGCTTGGTCGCCGACATCAGAATCGGTCAGTTGATGGCGCATACGGCCGGATTGGACTACCGCAGCCAGCAACCTGCCGATGGACCTTACGCCCGTGCGGGAGTGTCTGATGGGCTTGATGAGAGCCGGGGCTCACTCGAAGCAAATCTCGCCCGCATCGCCAGCGTGCCGTTGGATCGCATTCCCGGTGAGGGCTGGCGCTACTCCATCGCGACGGACGTGCTGGGCGGCGTGATTGAGGCCGTCACCGGCACGACGCTTGACGGCGCGATCAGCGCCCTGGTCACCGAACCACTACAACTGGGTGCCGCTTTTCATTGGCCCCAAGAGGATATTGCCGTCCCCTACCGCGATGGTTCATCGGCGCCTATGCGGATGACCGTCGGTGTCGAGGTGCCGCAGCGTTACATCGAGGGCCCCGGCGTTCGCTTCGATCCGGAACGCATTCGGGACGCGACAGCCTGGCCATCGGGCGGCGCGGGCATGGCTGGCCGTCCGCGCGACGTCCTGACTTTGCTTGAGGCGTATCGCACCGGCGCTTTCCTGGGCGAGGATCTGCGTGAAGCGGTGAGGACGCCAAGAGTTGACGCGGAGGCTCAGGCAATGGGCCCGGGGTGGGGTTTTTCCTGGCTGGGCGCTGCCCTGATCGACCCTGCTTCCACCGGCAGCAAATGGAGCAAAGGATCGGTTTCCTGGGGCGGAACATATGGCAACTGGTGGGGTATCGATTTCGCCAGGAAGAGAACCGTCATCTCGATGACGAACACTGCCTACGAGGGAATGTCGGGCAGATTCGCGCAGAGCATCGCGGCCGCGGGCGCGATGCCGCTCTTGTAACTCTGCCTCACACCGCGGCGAACAGCCGAAATGAGCGCCCGTCAACCCATGGGGAGCTGACGGGCAGCGGCTTCCGCGGTGTCCTCGGGTCTCGTGTTGAAGGCTATGGCGGCGTTGGGCGCCGCCTTGTGGATGATGTTCACGACGGTTTCGAACAAGGGTAGGGCCTTGGGCGGCAGCCTGAGGCCGCCACCGATCACCACGCAATCGTATGTCGCGTCGCTCAGCGCTCTTTTGAGTGCGGTAAATCCGGCGGCATCGGGCGTGATCATGCAGGTATCACCCTGCCAGCCCCGTTCCTCGATTTTAGCCACCCCCAAAGCGATCCCGGCATTGATCTTTTCGGCGTTGAAGCCGGGCGGCAAGGACGGGTCCGAGAAGTCGACGGTTTCTGGTTTCTGGCCGACAAACAGTATTCGCGTCATTGGAATTCTCCATGAAGTTATGGGATTTCGAAAGTGGCCGTACGTCGTTCGGCGAGGTGTCGCCAATGAGGACTGGTGCGTTCTAGCTTCAGTGACTGCGACCCGGCTTGCTGAATTGATGAACTGTGGCGGTACGAAGCCATTGTTTGCCGCCAGACCTTAGACTGGATAAGGCTTGCCGCCCCTTTCAAACTTCAGCGCTGATCCGAATTTATCCGGAACAAGGCCCGTTCAGCAATTCTCTCGATCCATCACGATGACCGCCTTGCCTGGAACGCGCTTACCGGCTTCCAGGTCGCTGATCAGGGCGATGGCCTCGGAAAGCCGCGCGGTACGGCTGATGGTTATCGGCAGCCGCCCGCCGACGGCCAGGTCGACGATTTTTTGCAGTATCCTCAGGCTAGGCACGCCTCTTACAAAACTGTGCCGCGATGAAATTATCGATCTGACCAGATTGCCGAAGGTCGGGTCGATATCCACGGCAACACCGGAACGCTTTGTAAGGAACTCCTCTTCCCTGGCGGTCAAGCTCCCATGGCAGTCGAATACAACATCGAAGGTCCCCCTGAGGTCGTCAGATATCGATCATCTGTGGTGGGGCGGATGGTGGCGGACCAAGGGCGTCTAAGCCGGCGAGTCGTATGTGCCGGGGCTGTTGGGCGTGGCGCGCCACTCGGGCTGACGTTCGGGGTTTGCCTCGGCGAGCGCGCTACGGACGCCCTGGACGCCATAGTCCTTGAGATAACCGGGCGAGCCCGGCTGCTGACGCCAGGATTCCGCGATAGTGCCGGCGTCCACTGCGTCGAAGCCGATCCCGTCGATCAGCGCCATGGCCTTGGACTTGGTCCGGACGTCATCACCCGCCACCGCCAGAGCGATACGGTCCGCGGAGCCCGCCGGCTTGGCGCCCGGCTGGAGATGGGTCGCTTCGATCGTGTTAAAGGCTTTGATCACCGGACGCCCAAGGTGCTGCTCGACCCATTCGCTTTCGGTGCTCCCGTCCTCAATTCCGGCCAGATGACCATCGCGCTGCTGTGGGTAGTAGTTGGTCGTGTCGATGACGACGACGTCGGCGGGCGTGGACGCGAACAGTTCGCGGGACAGACTAGGGATTTTGTTTGTAGGAACGGAGACGACCACGACCTCCTGGCCGCGGACAGCATCTTCCATCGTAGCTGCCCGCGCGCCGGTTTCCGCCGACAGGTCCGCCAAAGACTCTGGTCCGCGCGAATTGGCGATCGTGACCTCGTGCCCTGCGGCCCGGAAGAGATGGGTGAGTGCGCTGCCGATATTGCCAGCGCCAACAATGCCGATTTTCATGTTTGTGCCTTTCTAAGATGTGGGTTGAGAATGCAGACAAGCTATATGGACCCTTGCATTTTATCGATAAATGGCGTCATGAAACCGGCTCTCCCAACCAGGAGTGTGGAATGGATCGTCTCGCCAGCATGGCCGCATTCGTGAAGGCGGCAGAAAGCGGCTCCTTTGCAACGGCGGCATCGGCGCTCGGCATCTCACCGCAGATGGTGGCCAAGCACGTCACCTACCTGGAGGCACGCTTGGGGGCACGCCTGCTCAATCGCACAACCCGAAAGCAAAGTCTGACGGTGATCGGCAAGTCCTACTACGATCGGTGCAAAGTGGCGCTGGCCGAAGTCGACTGGGCGGATGCAATTGCTGATGAGGCCAGGGGCAAACCGCGAGGGCTCTTGCGCGTCAACGCGCCGGTTTCATTCGGAGCTCACTGCGTGACACCTGTGGTCGCACGATATTTGAGCAGCCATCCCAGTGTCGATGTCGACCTGGTTCTCAACGACCGCTTTGTCGACCTTATCGACGACGGGTTTGAGGCGGTGTTCCGGATCGGTCCTCTCGGAGAATCCAACCTCGGAGCGATCGAGCTCGCACCCTTTCAGACTATCGCCTGCGGGTCGCCTGCATACCTAAAAGAGCGAGGGATGCCATCGACCGTATCGGATCTGGCCAATCATGAATGCCTGCTCTTCGGTAACTGGCCCGAGCCAACGTTCAGCGACTGGCTCTTTGTACGGGACGGTCTCACCTCAAAGGCCCTGGTCCACGGCCGTCTCAAGGTCAACAGCCCCGCTTCGTTGCTGGAGGCGGCGCTCGCAGGTTTCGGCTTGGCGCTCATCGGGGAAGAGGCGGTGCGCACGCACCTCGCGACCGGGCGGCTCGTCAGAGTGTTGCCGAACTACGAAACGCCTCCGCGTCCAATTCATCTGCTGTTCCACCCTGATCGGCGACAAACCCCGAAGCTGAAGAGCTTCATCGAAATGGTGGTGGAACAGCTGGGCGAAGCAACTGGCCACGGACACAGCACTAGCTAGGGCGCTTTCACCAAGTGATCAGCGGCGATCTGCGCATCCACGTATCCGTAGTGAGTTGCTGAACGACGAAATCCGCGACATCGGCTCGCGCGATCGTCCCGCCATGTACGCCTGAAAGGTCGGTCACCGCCTTGATGCGGCCGCGCGCCGGCTTGTCGTTGAGCACCATCGGTCGAACGATGGTCCAGTCGAGCGCGCTGCTCCGGATGGCATCTTCCTGGCGATCTTTGTCTTCATAGACCTTCCGCAGCATCAGGGGCAGGAGCAGCCGGTCGAAGAAGAAGCCGCCATGGCCGCGGCTGTCGCCGGCCCCGAGGCCAGTGATGCACACCAAACGACGGATGTTCTGCCGCTCCATGACGCCGACCAGCGCGCGCGTCGCCGTCGAGAGCATGGTAACCTCTCGGAACGGGCTCATGGCGGTGCCCAATGAACTGACAACGGCATCACAACCCGCGATGGCGCGGGTCAGCGCGGCGGGATCGCGGGCGTCGCCTTCGACGAGCTCGGCTCCGGCGAGGTCCTCGGCCTTTGCCTTGGAGCGAACGAGGGCTACGACATCGTGACCCTCTGCGAGGGCCTTGCGCACAATCAGCCGGCCGGTTGCGCCAGTGGCGCCTAATACCAGAATTTTCATGTCAAACCTCCGAAGGCGTGCTGATGGACGGAGAAGAATCGGTTAGCCGCTGGCGGATGAAGTCACCGATGGCGTTCACGGACTGCTCGGCTGCGAGAAACTGGCCGAGGGAGGACTGGAAGACATGCGGCATGCCCTCCCAGACCGACAGCGTGACCTCCACGCCTGCCGCCCGCGCCCGGTCGGCGTAGCGGATGGAGTCGGCGAGCAGCAATTCGTCGTCGCCGACGTCGATGCGGATCGGCGGCAGGCCGCGGAGCTGCGCATAGAGCGGCGACGCCTTGGGGTTCGTGGCATCCTGGCCCTGAAGATACATGTCCGCAAAGCTCTGGAGCACGCCGCGCGTGAAGATCGGATCCGCCTCTGCCCGCGTCTCGATGCTGTCGCCGGTGAGCGCCAGGTCGGTCCAGGGCGACATCGCCGCAGCCCCGACCGGTTGCACCAAGCCCTTTGTCTTGTCGGCAGCGAGGATCGACAGCAGCGCCAGCGTTAGACCGCCGCCTGCGGAGTCGCCTACAACCACGATCCGTTCGGCACCCTCCGCAACGAGACCGCGATAGGCGGCGACCGCATCGTCGATCGCTGCCGGGAACGGGTGCTCGGGCGCGAGCCGGTAATCGGGGACAAAGATATCGGCGCCAACGCGTGCGGCGATCTGGCCCGCGAAATTGGCGAGCGCCTCGGCTGAGCCGAGCACATAGCCGCCACCATGAATATAGAGCATGCGTGCGCCCGGTCGTGCGTTCGGCAGCCGCAGCCAGAAGCCCGCAATGCCCCGACCGTCGCAGGCTCAACCCGCACATCCGCAGCGGCGGGTGTGGCGGCGAACATGGCGTCGAATATCGGCCGCGCGTCAGGGCCCATCGGCTCGCCCTTGTGGGCCGAAGCGGCCTGTCGCATCGCGGTCACGGCCGGTGCATCTTCAGGCAAGAGAGGTTGGATCGTCGTCATTGTTTGGTCTCCTTGGTTGGGGGTAGGGATGCAGGTTCAGCCCTTCGCCCACTGCGCCGCGGCATCCCTGGCAAAAGCGGAATAGGAGCGGGGGGCGTGGCCGAGCAGTTTGGTCAAGCGCTCGATGTCGTCAGGGGTCGCCACCGCGCCTTCTGTCTGATACCGGCTGAACATCAGGCGCAGGTCGAGCGCGTGCCAGGCGGGCAGCATGGTCTTCATGCGCTGCTCCATCACGACAAGATCATCGCCGCCATGGCGGATCGCGCGGCCGAGGGCTTCGCTCCAGATGGTGGCGATACCTTCGCCGGTCAGGCTGTCCGGACCGACCAACGCATAGGTCTCGCGGCCGAGCGGCGTCGCTGCCTGCTCACGGCGAACCAGCTCGATCGCGGCGGCCTCGCCGATATCTCTGATATCGACCATCGAGATACCCTTCGCGCCGATCGGCGCGCCATAGACGCCGGCCTTCAGAAGCACGTCCTTCTGACGAAGATCGTTCTGGATGAAATAGGCGGGACGCAGAACTGTCGCCGGCAGGTCGAGCGCCTCGATCATCCGCTCGACCGTGTACTTGCCCGCGAAATGCGGAACGTCGGCATAGGGCTCGCCGCCGAATACCGAGAGATAGACGATGCCCTTGACGCCGGCCTCGCGAGCCACCGTCAGCGCAAGCATGGCCTGGGTCAATTCGTCCGCGACATTCGGGGCGAGCAGGAACAATGTGCTGACGCCTTCCAGCGCGGATCGTAGCGAATCCGGGTCGGCGAGATCACCGCGCACCGCCTTTACACCTGATGGCAGTTGTGCCGTCTCAGGCGAGCGAGTCAAGGCGCGGATCTCGACGTTGCGTCCCTGCGGGTGGGCCAGGACTTGGGAGCCGATCGTCCCGGTGCTGCCGGTTACCAAAATAGCCATTGTGAAAACTCCTTATGATGTTTGTGCGTGTCGAGAGAAAGATACGCGTTCCAATCATGAGTAGAAGATGCCATGTTCGGGACAGCCTGTCTCGATATTGGAACACCCATCCTATGGATCTCGAAGCTCTGGCGGACTTCAACCTCGTTGCCACCCATGGCGGTTTCGGCCGAGCCGGTCGCCTCTCCGGGCGATCCAAGGCGACATTGTCGCGCCATGTGAGCGAACTCGAACATAGCCTTGGCGTGAGGCTGATCGAGCGTGGATCCCAAAGTTTGCGGCTGACAGACGAAGGGCGGGCGCTTCACGAGCGCACCGATGGATTGCTGTCGGAAATCGCGGAAGCCGGGGAGGCGATCGTCTTGGGTGCGTCCACCCCGAGAGGCAGGCTGCGGGTGAGCGCTCCCGTGGTTTTCGCGCATGTGGCGCTTCCCAGGATCGGCACCCGTTTCGCTCTCGCCTATCCCGAGGTCAAGCTTGAGATCGTTGCCGAGGATCGCAAGGTCGATCCGGTCGAGGAAGGCTATGACCTTGTTATCCGAATCGATCCTTCACCGGATGAACGGCTCATCGGTCGCCGTTTTCTCAATGACGAGCGCCTGATTGTCGCCCCACCGGACATGCCGCTCCCTCAGCCGGCGCCGGGCGGTGAACCGGCTCCCGTAAAGGCGGTCTTGCTGAGCGCGACTTCGCTGAACGTTGTTTGGCGCATGAAATCCGGTGTTGAGGACGAAGTCCTTTTCAAACCCGAGCCCATCCTGCGCTTCTCTTCCCTGCTGATGGTGCGCGAGGCCGTTCTCGCAGGTGCGGGAGCGGCATTGCTTCCGAAGCTTCTTGTCGCGGGCGATATCGAGGCGGGTCGGCTCGTTTGCTGGGGGACCCACGCCGGTCCGTCTGTCGAAATCTGGGCGCTGCAAAGCTCGCGGCGTCTTGTCGGTGCGAAGGTTCGCGCTTTCCTGGATGTGATGGAGAGGGCGTTTTCTACGAACGTTCTCGTTCCTGCGCTCTGAACAAGAACCCATGCTACCGCCCATCGGCGTTGGAGAAAGAGGTGGCACTGGATATACAGTCGCACCGTTGGTGCGCCATCAAGGGGAAACTATCCACAGGGATCCAGTTTGGCTGGGGCGCCAGGATTCGAACCTGGGAATGTCGGTACCAAAAACCGATGCCTTACCACTTGGCGACGCCCCAATTGCCGTCAGAGTCGCTTGTGCGGCGCGTTATTAGCAGAGCAGCCAAAAAGCACAATGCCCATGAAGGGTGGTGAGAACGCCTGTTTGGGCAGCAAAAGCAACGCCGCAGAGGGCACGATCTGGCTATTCGGACCACACCGCCATCTCGTTGCCGGCCGGATCGGCAAAGTGGAAACGGCGGCCGCCAGGGAACGCGAAGATCGGCTTGACGACCGTGCCGCCGGCGTTTTCGACAGCGTCGAGGGTCGCCTCCAGATCCCTGCTGTAGAGCACCGGCAGCGGCTTTGATGGCGCTTCGGCGGCGTCGGCTTGAAAACCCCCGTCCAGGCCTTCGGCAAAGGCCGAATAGGTCGGCCCATAGTCAGTGAACGACCAGGCAAAGGCGGCACTGTAGAAGGCCTTCAGCCGGTCCAGCGTCCCGCCCGTAGCCGGCATTTCCAGGTAGTCGAGTTTTCCGGACAGTTTCATAGCCACCTCTTTGTTCATGGTATGTTCTACTCCAGAATCCCCGACATGGCAAGTCTTTTTGCCGCATCCTGGCGTCGGCGTGACGGCGACCTCGTCATAACTTGCTTCTGTCGAGCTCACGCCTTTCAGGCAGGAACAGCTTCGGATTGCTGCAAAATGTTCCTTGGCCAGCAAATGAAGGGCGGCCCATAACCGTACCTGCAGCCTTGCCAGTATGGCTGGCCAAAGGGGCAGATGGCGATCGTCTTTCAACCGGACTGTAAGTTGCGACACGGCGGCAACGTTCAGTTCCTTCGCGTTCAAGCGCATCGCAGGCATAGCGCGCGGGTTGTTCGCTGCCTCAAGGCAGCACCTCGTGCACGATGGACGTGCTGTTTCCGAAGCCGTTTGCGGAAACCTGAGTGATACTCCTTGGCGGCATCAGGCCGAAATCCGCCAGTCGCGCCGCTCCAGCCAGGGGTTTGATTGCCCCTGGCCGTTTCCTCGATCGCGAGTTTTCAGCCGCGCTTCAGCAGCGTCCAGACGGCCGGCACCAGGCTTGCCGCGAGAGCCACCTTGATCAGGTCGCCGACGATGAACGGCACGACGCCGAACTGCCACGACTTTTCCGGACCGATGAGCAGCGCCAGCCAGGCAAAGCCCATCGCCATCATGACGACTTCGCCAACCAGCATGGCGTTGAAAAGCTTGATCGGATGGCGGTCCCAGCCGCGATCCGCCGCCCAGCCGACAATTGCCGCCATGACCACGAAGCCGGCGAGATAGCCGCCGGTCGAGCCGAGCATGTAAGCAATGCCGAGACCCTTTTCAGGCGTGCTCTGGAAGACGGGGAAGCCCATGGCGCCCTCCGCCATGTAGAGCAGCAGGGTGGCGACGCCGAGACGCATGCCGAAGGCGGCGGCGATCAGCAGCACGGCCAGCGTCTGCATCGAAATGTCGACTGGCCCGAGCATCACCTTGGTCTTGGCCGACAGGGTCAGCACAAGCGTTCCGGCGATGGCCAGGAAAAGCTGCGTTGCCAGCCGCGCCGCGCCATTTTGCGGCAGAGCCAGAGAAACAAGCGGACGCATCGTAGTTGCAATTGCCATGGTATTTCCCCAATCCGATTGCCGCTATCAGATGTTCGCGGCCTCACCTCCTCCTATATTGGCTTGCGTGTTATGCGGCAATCGGTTTTGCCGTTTCCCGAAACAAGGCACCGATGCATGGCACTGAAGTTCGATACCGGTTTCGACCCCCTCTATGGCCAGGGGGTGAGCGTCGCCCCCGATGTCCAGCGCATCACGGCCCGCAATCCAAGCCCCTTCACCTTTCACGGCACCAACAGCTACATTGTTGGCCGCGATACGCTGGCGGTGATCGATCCGGGGCCGGATGACGAGGCGCATCTGCGGACCCTGCTCGAGGTGATCGCAGGCCGGCCGGTCAGCCATATCTTCGTCAGCCATACGCATCGCGACCACTCCCCGCTGGCGGCCCGGCTGAAAGAGCGCACCGGCGCCATCGTGCTGGCCGAGGGGCCGCACCGGCCGGCAAGAGCCCTGCACATCGGCGAGACCAATGCGCTCGACGCCAGTGCAGACATGGCTTTCGTTCCCGACATCGCCCTTTCCGACGGCGAGGCGGTCGATGGCGACGGCTGGTCGATCAGGACGGTTCTGACCCCGGGCCACACCGCCAATCATGCGGCGTTCGCGCTGGAAGGAACCGGCATCCTGTTTTCGGCCGATCATGTCATGGCCTGGGCAACCTCCATCGTCGCCCCGCCGGATGGAGCGATGGCCGATTACATGGCCTCGCTGGACCGGCTGATCGACCGCGAGGACCGCTTGCTGCTGCCCGGACATGGCGGGCCGGTGACGGCGCCGCGCGCTTTCATGCGCGGGCTGAAGACGCACCGCAAGATGCGCGAGCGCGCCATCCTGCAG
>NZ_RZPW01000390.1:0-5768 GCF_003998455.1 Mesorhizobium sp. M7A.F.Ca.CA.001.08.2.1
AAGGCAAGGCGCCATAGGCGGCCACCGTGGCCGCGTCGTTCCACTCGCGAAACTGTCGCGATGGTCGCGCCTCGAGCGTCAAGGCAACTCGCGCGCCGTCGAGCGTCACCTTGCCGCGAAAATGCAGCACGCGTTCCCTGCCGGATCGGCTGATAGCCACGGCACGCAGGCGAGCGATATGCTCGCCACCGTCATTGATCTCCATTTCGATGCGGCGCCGGACCGGCGGAACGCCGATCCTGACGGTGATGTCGAGCATCATGTCGCCGGTCGTTTGCGGACAGGCGATGGCCTGCGAAAACACCAGAGGCGCCGATGCGGCTTGCGGCTTGCCCGCGGCCGGTCTCCCGCGCCAGGGTTTGGCGGGCGGCTCCTGCTGCAACCGGCCCTTCTTCCGCTTCAGGCGCAACTGCTTGGCAAGGCCGCGCGACAGCCAGACCAGGCCGCCGAAATCCGTGCGCGGCTTGGCTTGCAGAACCGACGACCAACGCGACAGGCCAGCCCGGTCGGCCATCTCGAAGATTCTGGCCATTGTCCGTTCCGGCACCGGAATGCCGATCTCGAACGCCAGATAGGATAACGCCACCGCCGCTGGAACCGCCAGGCCGCGTCTTCCGATGATGTCGAGGAACATCCCCCAATCGACGTCTTCGGCATGGATGGCGACCGCGCAGTCGACAAGCCAGTCGCTGTGGGTGTGGGCGTCGAGGCCGCCATGAGCGATGGCCAGTGCCATGCGATCGGCCGGCGACGGCACGAAGACCGCGACGCCGCTGAATTGTGCCGGGACCGCCCGTTGCCAGATCGCCAGGTCGTCTTCCGCGCTCGTCTGCGACCCATCATAGCCGAGCTGGTGCAGGTCGATGTCGCCGAAACGGCCCTTGAAGAAGTTCATCGACCGCAGCGACGCCAACCGGGTTCGCAGATATTGCGCGCTGACGCCCGAGGCGATCTGCCAGTCGCGGTCGCGCAAGATGTCGAAGACGGCAGCCATGTCGCGCGGGCGCACCAGTATGTCGATGTCATGCGCCACCCGACCACGCTGCGCCGACGCGTTCAAGGCAATGCGGCTGGCGCCCTTGATCAGCATGATGTCGGCGCCGCCGTCGGCCATCGCCTTCAGCGCCGGCTCGGCCTCGCGCATCGCCATGCGCGACTTCGTCCACAGCATCTTCTGCAGGCCGACGAGGCGCGGGTGCGCGGTATGCCCGGCCAGTTTTCTGCCGAACCTGTCGGAGATGGCGGCGAGCAGACGATGTTCTCGAAACGAGACGAGGTCGATGTCGTTCTCGTCGAGCCAGCGCGCGGCACAGGCAGCGGCTGCGTCCTCATCGGAGAGCAGCGCCGCCTTCAGCAACAGGTCCAACTGGCCGGTGGGCCACGACCAGCCATAGTCCGGGAAGCGGCGGCTGATGCGGCGAACAGGCCTGGCGTTCAACTGGAGCCCGCCTTGTTCTGGGCCCGCCGCTGCATGGCGAGCCTTGCGACCTGGATATAGCCCCGGTCGCGTGCCGGATCGCGGCCGTAGGAAAGGCTGCCCGGACGGATGCGGCGCAATGCAAGCACGTCGTCGAGCATGGCAAGTAAAAAGCCTGCCTCACGAACCCGGGCGATCCAGTCGATCATCTCGCCGCGACCGCCTGGTGGGTCGATGATGGGACCGACGCTCTGCACCACCTCCTGGCGGATCATCATCGTCGTGCGCGACCAGCCGGCTCCACTGGCCGCATCGGGCAAATCGGGGCTGTCGCCGCGAAACGTCCGCCAGTGCGTAAAGACGCCCGCTGTCCCGGGATGACGGCCGAGATAGGCCAGTTGCTGTTCGATCTTGTCCGGCAGCCACAAATCGTCGGCATCGAGCGTCGCGATGAGCGGCGTCGAGAGTACCGCAATGCCACGGGTCGTTGCGCTGCCGGGTCCGGCATTGTCTTGTCGCAGCACCGTCACCGGCAGGTTCATCGCATCGATCACCGCGGCCGTATCGTCGGTCGAACCGTCATCGACCACGACGATGGCCTCCGCTTTTGCCGCCTGGGCCAGAACGGAGTTCAGGGCAGCGCCTATGGTGGCGGCCGCGTTGAAAGCCGGAATGACGACGCCGTAGCCTGCCATCAAAGGAACCGCCACTGCGCGAGATCCTTGAAGTCGAAAATCCCCTCCACCCGGCGCAAGCTGGGGTCGGCCCGGCGACGCTTCATCGACTTGTGAATGGCGCGCATGAACTCGCGAAAGGGCACATCGGCTTCCTTGGTCATGTTGCCGGGATGACGCCTGTAATAGAGAGCCACCGTATCGGGCATAACGTATTTTGCCTGGCTCTCAAAGATACGCAACAGATAGTCGGTGTCCTCGGCCTGTTTGAAATCTTCGTCGAAACCACCGGTGCGCTCGATGAGGTCTCGCGCGAAGATCCCGGCGGACAGGTGGATCCCTCGCACGGTGATGGAGTGGCTGTCGGCGGCCGGTTCCAGTGTCTCGCCATCTATCTTGTCTATCAGCGTCATGCGCGAATAGGTTAGGTCGAGGCCAGGATCCTCTTCGAAGCAGGCGAGATCCGCCTTGAAGCGGCCTATCGGGGAGATGTCGTCCGAATCGAGAAACGACACCAGACGCGTCTGCGGCAGCAGCTGCTTCAGCCCGGCATTGCGCGCCTTGGTGACCCCGCCATTGATCTGCTGGAAAAGACGAATGCACGGGGCCTCGTCGATCAACGACCGTATGACGGCTGCCGAGCCATCGGTCGACCCGTCGTCGATGACGATGATGTCGAGATCGATGTCTTCGCGCTGCCTGAGCAACGAGCGCAGCGCCAGGCCAACGAATTGTTCGCGATTGTAGACCGGCATGATGACGCTCAGCCTCATCGGCGTCTCCAGCAGCGTTGCGGGCTTGGCTGATCCGAGCCGATTGTGTCGAGCATCATGGCATCCGCCAATCGGCGGGACTCTTCAATTCGAAGATACCCTGGACCTCTCGCCGTGACGGATCGGCCTTGCGCCGCCGCATCGACTTGTGGATTGCACGCAAGTGGTTGCGGACCCTGCCGCTATGTTCCTTGGTGACATTTCCGGCGTGGCGTCGGTAGTAGATCGCGACGGTGTTCGGCAATTCGTAGCGCGGACCGGTTTCGAAGACTCGCAACAGATAATCCGTGTCCTCGGACTGCTCAAAGTCCTCGTCGAAATGGCCGATGCGATCGACAAGCGTTCGACTGAAGAGAGCGGTGCTCAGCGAAATTCCGCGAAGCGTCATGGTACAGCAGTCCGCCTCCGGCTCGAGCTTCTCGTCGTCGATCCGGTCGACCAGCGTCATCAGCGAATAGGTTAGCTCAAGCCCGGAGGTAGCCTCGAAGCGGGCGAGATCGGCCTTGAACCGTCCGGCCAGCGAGATGTCGTCAGAATCCAGGAATGACACGAACTCCGCATCCGGCGGCAGTTGCCGCAGCCCGGCGTTGCGCGCCCTGGCCACGCCCATGTTCGATTGCTGGAAGAGTCGGATGCAGGGGTTTTCGCGCATCATCGAGCGTACGGCCTCAGCAGAGCCGTCGGTCGAACCGTCGTCGATGATGATGATGTCGAGATCGGCGGCGTCCCGCTGCCGCACCAGCGAGCGCAATGCCGAAACGACATAGCGCTCACGGTTGTAGACGGGCATTATCACGCTCAGTTTCACGAAGCGCCCCGCACAAGAAAGTCCGCAATCGTGCCGGCTATCTCCTGTGGCTGCGTCCCCAGCGACAGACGATAGCACGGCAGCAGGCGGGTCAGGTCGCTGAAGAAGCGAAAGCCGCTCTCCCGCTCGCCTGGCATCTGCGCTATGCCGGACGGCGCCAAGGCAATCATGGCATCCCTGCGCGACACCGGCACGATCGAACTTGCCCCGCCTCCGCCGATATGTGGCACCACCAGCGCAACGATGTCCAGAGTTTCGGGCACCGGCCGAGGCGCGATGTCGTCAATGTGAAAAGCATGCTTGCCTTGCCAGTTGAGCGGACCGTGCGCCTTCAGCCGGTGCTTCAGCCCAAGTCGCGCGAATCCCTGGGGATCCTGCTTGAGTGTTGAAAACAACGGGCGGGCAGTCACGCCGTTGGAGAGGTCGACCAGCACATAATCGTCGCCGACGCTGTCCAGCCCGTGGAGGAGGCCGGCGGCGACGGTCCCGGATTTCCCGGCGCCGCCCGCGCCGGCCAGCAGTACGCCCCTGCCCTTGGTGCCGAGCGTCCCTGCATGGGCCAGCCGCATGCCACGTGCCGCATATTCCCAATGGAGGAAGGGGCGCAGCGGCGCTCCCGGCTCCCAGGGTGGAAAGGCATCGGCCGAGGCCATCAATTGCACGCCAACGCGACGTTGCGGATCATAGAACTGCCAGAAATCCAGGTCGTGGAAATGGTTGCCGCGCAATCCGGCTTCCGCCAGCCTGGTGGCGAAGCCATGCTGCGTGAAGGGTCCTTGGCCCCATCTGGCCGGTGCCGCGATGCCGTCAATGCCGGGATGTGCGACGAAGATGCGGCAGATGTCGGCAGGCGCTCGGTTGTCCGGAGCCGTGACAAAGCCATGAGCGAAGGCATCGGCCAACGCGCCGGCACTCACATGAGCGGTCAACTCCAGATGCGGCAGGCCCACCTTGCAGGTCAGTGGATAATGCGCGGCGCTGCTCTGCGCTTGCGCCAGGACATGACGTGCGTAGTCAGTCAGGTTTTCGAGAGTGACGTTCGGCATGGTCTGCCTGTTCCGGAGCCGTCCGGCAACGAGAGCCTGGCGCGCCTCAGTTGGCCTGCTTCACCGCGGGCCAGCCGAGGGGCTCCTCGACCTCGTGGATGGGATCGACGACAATGAGGTCGGCAAGGTCGTCATGGATGTCGACCTTGAGGGGCTCGCCGGCAGCGGCGAGCTGAGCCAGCAATTCACTGGGAACCGGTCTTGCCACGCCATCGGTTACGGCCGCCAGCAAACCGAATTCGAGCAATTGTGAAACAAAGCCGTCAATCGCGGCGGCATCGAGGGCGCCAATTCCGGTCGCGGCGCCGACCAGTTCGGAGGCAGGCACGCCGGACGACAGTGCATCCCAAAGCCTGCTGCCTGAATCAGAGAAGCCGAAATATTTACCGGTGGTCAGGTCGAGAACGACGGCTTCGCCATCGAAGGATTCAAAGACGATATCCTTGCTGGCAATGGCATATACGCCGGATTGTCGCATGTTTGCTCCCCGCCGAAGCAGGCCGCGGAGATGATCTTCGGGCCCTACGGTCAACCCCACCGTTGCAGGCGTCTAACCATTTGCAGGGTTTTTGGCAAGATGGCGTAGGCCCGGGCGAGCGCAGCTGCAGGCCGCGCGGGCATGGACAGTCTCTGACCGTGCCTGCCGGTCACGCCTCGATTTCAAGCGCCGAAAGCGGCTTCGAGCAACAGGCGAGGATAAAGCCGTCCTCGATTTCGTGATCGAGGATGCCGCCATTGTGGCTCATCTCCACGTCGCCCGCGACCTTCCTCACCTTGCAGGTGCCGCACAGGCCGAACTCGCAGGCGGCGGGAATCCGCACCCCCGAGGCGCGTGCCGTCTGCAGCACGGTCTGGCCGGCGACGCATTCGGCATCGACATCGGAATGCGAGAACCGGATCGGTGTCACGGCCTCCACGGTGGCAGCGGCGCCGTCTTCCGCCGGCGGCGAGAACGGCGCCGGGATCTCCTCCACGGCAGGCGCGGCAAAGCTTTCCTGATGGTATTTCGCCATGTCGAAGCCGGCGGCGTCCAGCATGCCGCGCACGGCG
>NZ_RZPW01000391.1:0-5758 GCF_003998455.1 Mesorhizobium sp. M7A.F.Ca.CA.001.08.2.1
GCAGCGCGAACACCGCCGGCGGCGCCATGCGGTTGGTCAGCAGCCAAAAGAACAGGTGCTTGTCGCCGAGGAAGCGGTAGCGCGAGAAGGCGTAGGCTGCCGGCAGCGCGGCAGCCACCGAAATCACCATATTCATCACCACATAGGTGATCGAGTTGATGTAGCCCGAGTACCAGGAGGCGTCGGTGAAGATGGTGACGTAGTTGGCGAGCGTCGGCTGGTGCGGATAGAGCGTCAGCGAGGAGACGATCTCGGCATTGGTCTTGAAGCTCATGTTGATGAGCCAGTAGATCGGCAGCAAAAGCACGACGATGTAGATCGTCGGCACGATCCACCACCAGCGCGATTCCTCGCCGCGTTTGCGCATCAGCCGGGCGACCTGATCCTGCGAGAGTGTGCTCGCCAGTTTGCCCGCTGCTGTGGTCTCGCTCACTCTATCGGCTCTTTCGTTGGCGCCGGTCATCTCAGCGCTCCGCGTCGTAGTTGGTCATCACGGTGTAGAAGACCCATGACAGCAGAAGGACGATGAGGAAGTAGACCAGCGACATGGCTGCGGCCGGACCGAGGTCGAACTGGCCGAGCGCGGTCTTGACGAGGTCGATCGACAGGAATGTCGTCGAGTTGCCGGGACCGCCGCCCGTCACCACGAAGGGTTCGGTATAGATCATGAATGAGTCCATGAAGCGAAGCAGCACGGCGATCAGCAGCACCCTGTTCATCTTCGGCAGCTGGATGTAGCGGAACACCGCCCAGCGCGAGGCGCCATCGATCTTGGCCGCCTGATAGAAGGCATCCGGAATGGAGACCAGGCCGGCATAGCAGAGCAGCACGACGAGGCTGGTCCAGTGCCAGACATCCATGATGATGACGGTGACCCAGGCATCGAACGGGTCCTGCACATAGTTGTAGTCGATGCCGAGCGCGTTGACGTAGTAGCCGAGCAGGCCGATGTCGTTGCGGCCGAAGACCTGCCAGATGGTGCCGACGACGTTCCACGGAATCAGCAGCGGCAGCGCCATCAGGACCAGGCAGACCGGCACGCCCCAGCCCTTTTTCGGCATGTTGAGCGCAATGAAGATGCCGAGCGGCACTTCGATGGCCAGGATGATGAAGGAGAAGATCAGGTTGCGGACCATCGCTTCCCAGAAACGGCTGGAAGACAGCAGTTCCTCGAACCATTCGGTGCCGGCCCAGAAGAAGACGTTGTTGCCGAAAGTGTCCTGCACCGAATAGTTGACGACGGTCATCAGCGGGATGACCGCCGAGAACGCCACCAGCACCAGCACCGGCAGCACCAGGAACCAGGCCTTGTTGTTCCAGGTCTTTTCCATCTATGCCCCCATCTCGACGCGCCAGGAATCGGCATAGATGTTGATGCCGGCCGGCTCGAACCGCACCTTCGGATCGGCCGGCACGGTCTCGTCCTCGCCGATGACGGCCGCAATCTCGCGGCCTTCGAGCTTGGCGCGGACCACCTTGTGGCGGCCGAGATCCTCGACCTTGCTGACCTGCACGGCCATGCCGTCGCGGCCAAGCCGGACATATTCGGGACGGATGCCGAGTTCGATGGCGCCGCTGCCCGCTTTTGGCGCGCCCGGCAGTTCGATGCGCTGCGAGCCGAGCGTCGCCGTCTTGCCGTCGATGGCCACCGGCATGACGTTCATGCCGGGCGAGCCGATGAAATAACCGACAAAGGTATGGCGTGGCCGTTCGAACAGTTCGGCCGGCGTGCCGATCTGGACGATGCCGCCGTCATACATGACCACGACCTGGTCGGCGAAGGTCAGCGCCTCGGTCTGGTCGTGGGTCACATAGACCATGGTGTAGCCGAAGCGGCGGTGCAGCTGCTTCAGCTGCGAGCGCAGCACCCATTTCATATGCGGGTCGATGACGGTCAGCGGCTCGTCGAACAGGATGGCGTTGACGTCGGAGCGCACCAGCCCGCGGCCGAGCGAGATCTTCTGCTTCTGGTCGGCGGTCAGGCCCCTCGCCTTCTTCTTCGCCCAGGACGCCAGGTCGATCATCTCCAGCGTCTCGCGCACCTTGCGGTCGACATCGGCTTCCGGCACGCCGCGATTGCGCAGCGGGAAGGCCAGATTGTCGTAGACGGTCATGGTGTCGTAGATGACCGGGAACTGGAACACCTGCGCGATATTGCGCTCCTGCGTCGACAAATTGGTCACGTCCTTGCCGTTGAACAGCAACTGACCGCGCGACGGGTGCAGCAATCCCGAAATGATGTTGAGCAGCGTGGTCTTGCCGCAGCCCGATGGCCCGAGCAGCGCATAGGCGCCGCCGTCCTCGAAGGTGTGGTGCACTTCCCTGAGCGCGAAATCGGCATCCTTCCGAGGGTTCGGCAGATAGGAATGCCTGACATGGTTGACGTCTATGCGTGCCATATCTTTCCCCTCAAGCCGCCAGCTTCGGCGCGGCCACGGCACGGCCGTGCTCGTCGAAGACCATGATGTGGCGCGGATCGATGAACACCTCGATCTCGGCGTCGGGTTCGAAGTCGCGGATGCCGTGGCTCAGCATCACCCAGCGTGCATCCGCGAAATCGAGATGGATGAAGCTTTCCGAGCCGGTGATTTCGGTGATCGTCACCTTGGCGCGCACCGGCACAGCGGCGGCATTGGGCCGATCGAGCGACAGGTGATGCGGCTGAAAACCGACCGTGTACATGGCATCGGCAATGCCGGCGAGATCGGCGGGCACCGGCAGTTTGACCCCACCTTCCAGCAGGAAATCCCCACCTTTCTTGGCCAGCACGATGGTGTTGAGCGGCGGGTCGGCGAAAGTCTTGGCCGTCACCAGATCGACCGGTTTGCGGAACACGTCGATGGTCGGTCCGAACTGGGTGATGCGCCCTTCGGAAAGCGTCGCCGTGTTGCCGCCGAGCAGCAGCGCTTCGTGCGGCTCGGTCGTGGCGTAGACGAAGATGGTGCCGGCGGCGGCGAAGATCCTGGGCAATTCGGCGCGCAGTTCCTCGCGCAATTTGTAGTCGAGATTGGCGAGCGGTTCGTCGAGCAGCACCAGGCTGGCGTTCTTGACGATGGCGCGCGCCAGTGCGGTGCGCTGCTGCTGGCCACCGGACAGGCTCAGCGGCGTGCGGTCGAGATAGGGCGTCAGCTTGAGAAGTGCTGCGGCATGGCGCACTTCCTTGTCGATCTTCGCCTGATCGGTTCCCGCCACCCTGAGCGGCGAGGCGATGTTCTCGTAGACGGTCATCGCCGGATAGTTGATGAACTGCTGGTAGACCATGGCGATCTTGCGCTTCTGCACCGGCACGCCGGTGACATTCTGGCCGTCGAACCAGATCGAACCGGAGGTTGGCACGTCGAGGCCGGCCATCAGCCGCATCAGGCTGGTCTTGCCCGAAAGCGTCGGTCCGAGCAGGACATTGAGCGAGCCGTGCTGGAGCGTCAGCGACACATCGCTTATATGCGCGACAGCACCGACCGTCTTGGTGACGTTTCTCAGTTCCAGCATGACGCCTCCTCCCAGGCCTTCCGCATCAGCTCAAACCCCTCTTCATTCGGCAGCCGCGACATGGCGCCGGCTTATGCCGTGCATGAATTCATCGAGAGCCGCCACCTGCTCGCGGCTGAGATGCAGACCGCGCTTGGTACGGCGCCACAATACATCTTCCGATGTGACGGCCCATTCGTTTTGAACGAGATAGCGCACCTCGGCCTCGTAGAGATCGGCGCCGAAGTTGCGGCCGAGATCGACGTTCGATTTGGCCAGCCCCAGCAGCATCCTTGCGCGGGTGCCATAGAGCCGGGTCAGCCGGCGAGCCAGGCGCGCGTCGAGGAACGGATAGGCAGTCTTCAGTTTCGCCACTTCGGCATCGAAACCGGTGGCCGGGAAATCGCCGCCCGGCAACGGCGCGTTTGCCGTCCACGGCTTGCCGCGTTTACCCAGAAAACCCTCGATCTTTTCCAGCATCGATTCCGACAGCCGGCGATAGGTGGTGATCTTGCCGCCGAAGGCGTTGACGATCGGGGCGGCACCCTCGCCGCCATCGGCCTTGAGCACATAGTCGCGCGTCGCTTCCTGCGCCTTGGAGGCTCCGTCATCATAGAGCGGACGGACGGCGGAATAGGTCCAGACGATGTCCGAGCGCTTGACGGCTTCAGCGAAATATTCGCTTGCTGCGGCGCAGAGATAGTCGATCTCGGTGTCGCTGATCCTCACGTCATGCGGATCACCGGGATAATCCTGGTCCGTGGTGCCGATCAGGGTGAACTCTTCCTCATAGGGAATAGCGAAGATGATGCGACCATCCCTGTTCTGGAAGAAATAGGCGCGCGGATCGTCGAATTTCCTGGCGATGACGATGTGGCTGCCCTGCACGAGGCGGACATTGTGCACATCGTTGAGGCCGACGACGCCGGAAAGCACATGATCGACCCAGGGGCCGGCGGCATTGACCAGCAGTCGCGCCTTGATCTCCTCGGTCTCGCCGGTCTGCAGATCCTCGACCTGGACCGTCCACAAGCCGTTTTCGCGGCGCGCGCCGGTCACTTTCGTGCGGGTGCGGACCGTTGCGCCGCGTTCGGCCGCATCACGTGCATTCAGCGCCACCAGCCGCGCATCATTGACCCAGCCATCCGAATATTCGAAGGCCTTCTTGAATAGCGGCTTCAAAGGCTTGCCGGCCGGATCCCTGGCCATGTCCAGCGTCCGGGTCGCCGGCAGCAATTTGCGCCCGCCAATGTGGTCGTAGAGGAAGAGACCGAGCCTGATCAGCCAGGCCGGGCGCAGGCCCTTGGCATAGGGCAGCACGAAGCGCATCGGCCAGATGATGTGCGGCGCGTTCTTCCACAGAACCTCGCGCTCCATCAGCGCTTCGCGCACCAGGCGGAATTCGTAGAATTCGAGGTAGCGCAGGCCGCCATGGATCAATTTGGTCGAGCCCGAGGAAGTCCCGCTGGCGAGGTCGTTCATCTCGGCGAGAAAGACGGAAAAGCCACGCCCGACGGCGTCGCGGGCGATACCGCAGCCATTGATGCCGCCGCCTATGACGAAAATGTCACGGATCGGAGATGCGTCCACAAATTCCTCCAGCGATTTCGCATTGCACCATTTTTGGGCTTTTACGAAACCGTGTCGGAATTATTTCGAAATGATAACGAATGTCAAACGAAATATCACGGGCGCGTGATATCAGCTGAAAACCGCCTAGGCGAGCGACGTCTCGATCAGCTGAACCTCGGCCTCCTGGCAGATCTTGCGCACCGAGGGGATGTCGCAGCGGTCAGTGATGAAGGTGTTGACCTGCGACAGATGGCCGATGCGCACCGGTGCGGTTCGCTCGAATTTGGTCTGGTCGGAAACCAGGATGACATGCCTTGCATTGGCGATGATCGCCTGCGCCACCTTGACCTCGCGAAAATCGAAGTCGAGCAAGGCCCCGTCATGGTCGATGGCGGATGCGCCGATCACCGCGTAATCGACCTTGAACTGCCTGATGAAATCGACCGCCGCCTCGCCGACCACACCGCCATCGGAACCGCGCACGACACCACCGGCGATCACCACTTCGATCGACGGATATATCCGCATCCTATTGGCAACATTGATGTTATTGGTGATGACCATGAGACCGTTGTGATCGAGCAACGCCTTGCTGACTGACTCGGTCGTGGTGCCGATGTTGATGAACAGCGAGGCGTTGTCGGGGATCAGCCTGGCTGCCGCACGGCCGATCGCCTCCTTCTCGTCGGCGGCAATCTTGCGTCTCGCCTCATACTCC
>NZ_RZPW01000392.1:0-5757 GCF_003998455.1 Mesorhizobium sp. M7A.F.Ca.CA.001.08.2.1
GCATCAACCTGAGCTCCGTATCGGTCAATGGCGCATCCGTCGGCATAGGGTTGAACAACGTTGCCTCGTCTGGCGGCGGGGCCATCGCGCTGGGCACGGTCGACCTGCAAGGCATCACCACGTTCGGCGTTGACGTCGGCGGCACGCTGGGTGCGGCGCTGAGCTTCGCCAACCTCGACATTGGCCTGAACAGCACGACGGGCGTCGCCTTCGACCTCAACGGCTCGACGATCAACGCGGCGGTGACGGCCAATGACTTTGACGTCACCAACGCGTCCGCCGCCGGCGCCTCGATCGGCGTCGACCTGCGCGGCGCCATTGGCGGCCAGGTGGTGCGCCTCGGCGATGCCGCAGCCGGCGGCGCCATCTCGAGCATTGCCGGCGTCAACACCGGCGTGTTCCTCGGCAGCACGACCAATCTCGCCTTCACTTATGGCGACGGCGAATCGGTGACCGACAAGAATTCGACCCTCGGCGCCAATGTCGGCATCGATGCGGCCAGCGCGCCGGTCGCCGGCACCTACAATTTCCAGGATGTGAACCTCACGACCAGCCCGGGCCTCGGCTTCGGCGTCGGCAAGATCTATTTCGTCGGCGCCAGCCCCAGCGGCGACGGCACCGGCCGCGACCAGAGCAATCTGGCGACGCTTTCGACGGCCGAAGCGGCGTCCGTCGCCAGCGACATCCTCGTCCTTGTCAACAATGGCGGCGTTATCAGCGCGGCGGGCACCAATGCCGACAACACACTGGTGCTTGGCGCCGGCGAGCAGGTGCGTGGCTTCGGCAATGGCGCCATCAATCTGGCGCTGGCGGTGCCGTCCACCATTCAGCTTTCCAGCAACAGCATCTCGATCATCGACCAGACGCCGGACGGCGCGGCGACGCTGACGACCGGCAATGGCAGCAACGCCATCACGCTCGGCACCAGCGGTAACATCATCGATGGCTTCATTCTCGACGGCAGCCCGACGGGTGCGGCGCGCGGTATCAAGGACAATAGCGGTGGTACGACGACGGGCACCATCATCAGCAACATGACGATCAAGAATTTCCTGACCGCCGGTGTCGAGATCACGCCGTCGGCCAACACGACGATCGACCATGTGACGTTCTCCAGCAATGCCAGCGACGTCATCGTCAACGCGGCCAACACCACCATCAGCAACGTCAGCAGCACAGGCGCCACCGGCATCGCCTTCGACATCCGCAACGCGACCGGCACGACGACGCTCAGCAACCTCAACATCACCACGAACACGACCGGCACCGGCATCGCCTTCGGCGGTGCATCCGGCCCCCAGGGCACGATCACCGGCACCAATGTCGATGTCACGGGCGGCGCCGGCGGCGGGATCAAGGTCACCGGCGGCAACGCGGCCATCACCTTCGATGCGGCGAGCTTTGTCGGCGTCCCCGACACATCGAGCGGCACGGCGGTCACGATAACAGGCCGTAGTGGCGGCAGCTTCGCCTTTGCCGGGTCGGTCGCGGCAAATGGCACGGCGAGCGGCATCAGCGTTTCTGGCGCGACGGCGGTCAACACGGTCAGCTTCACCGGCGCAGTCGGTCTCGGCACGGTCTCGACGCTGACCGGCACCGCGGTTTCGATCAACAACAACGCCACGGCTTCGACTGTCAGCTTCGCCAACATCGGCATCGTCACCAACAGCACCACCGGCTTCAGCGCCATCAATGGCGGCACGGTCAATGTGACGACGGGCACGGTGAGTTCCACCGGCGCCCTGAGCGGCGTGACAGGCGTGGGCGCGGTGGCCTTCCTGGTTGGCGACGGTTCGGGAACCGCCGGCACCGGCGGCACGGCCACGATCAGCTATGGCGGCACGATCAGCGCCGGCGCTGGATTCAACACCGTCAACATCCAGGATCACTCGGTCGGTCTGGTCACGCTGTCGGGCAATCTGACCCA
Source organism: Mesorhizobium sp. M7A.F.Ca.CA.001.08.2.1 (assembly GCF_003998455.1). NCBI lineage: Bacteria > Pseudomonadati > Pseudomonadota > Alphaproteobacteria > Hyphomicrobiales > Phyllobacteriaceae > Mesorhizobium > Mesorhizobium sp. M7A.F.Ca.CA.001.08.2.1. The sequence goes on from NZ_RZPW01000392.1 coordinate 1,928, forward strand.
TAGCGGCGCAAGCGGCAGCGCCATCGTCCTCGACGACAATTCCAGCAGCTTCACCTTCTCGGGTGCAACCAATAATCTCACCACGGGCACGTCGAACGCCATCGACATCATCGACCAGACCGGCGGCACCATCGCCTTCCAGGGCGTGCTCAACATCGACACCACCTCTGGCATCGGCATCAGCCTCAGCGGCACCAGCACCGGCACCTTCAACTTCACCGGCGGCAATCTCACCATCGACACCACGGGCGGCGCTGGCTTCAGGGCCACCGGCGGCGGCACGGTCAGCGTGACGGGCACCGGCAACCATATTAGCAGCGGCAACGGCACCGCGCTCAATATCAGCAACACCCAGATCGGCTCGGGCAACGTTACCTTCCGCGACATCACATCGAATGGCGGCAGCGCCAACGGCATCATCCTCAGCAACACCGGCACCGCCGCCGGCAATGGCGGCCTGCATGTGACGGGAAATGGCGCCAACGTCGGCGCGACCGGCGGCGGCGTAATCGCCAACAAGACCGGCGCCGATGGCTCTACGACGCAAGGCAGCGGCATCTACCTCAACAACACGAAGGATGTGCAGCTCAACGGCCTGCAGATGAACGATTTCCAGAACTACGGCATATCTGGAACCAACGTCACCGGCTTCACGCTGGACCACACGATCATCAACGGCACGGTCGGAACGTCGGTGGGCGGCATCGGCGAAGGTAATGTCTATTTCACCGGCCTGAGCGGTTCGGCATCGGTTTCGAACTCCACCTTCACCGGTGCGGCGTATGATGCGTTCCACGTTTTCAACGATGGCGCACAGACGCTTAACCGGCTCACCATCACCGGCTCGACATTCGCGACCAACGCGGCTGCGGGCAATGCGTCAAACGACGCGATTGTGTTCCAGGCGACCGGCGGCACATTCAACGCCACCGTCCAGAATTCGACCGTTACATCCGCCAGGAGCGATATGGTCCAGCTCAACCTGCTGGGCACGGTGACGTCGGATCTTGTGTTGACCGGCAACACGATGAACAACACCAACCAGAACATTGTTTCTGGCGGCGGTGGCCTCACCATCGGCGGCGGCGGCCCGGCCAACAATGTCAGCCTGACCTACAACATCTCGAACAACACGATCTCGGGATCGCACGGCGCGGTGATCGCGGTCGCCAAGGGTACCGGCATCGGCGCCTCGTTCGTCGGCACGATTAACAGCAACACCATCGGCACGCAAAACGTGGCCGGCAGCGGCTCGACTCAGGGCTTTGGCATCGCGGTGTTCCACGATGGCGCAGGCAATTCGAACACGACCATCACCAACAACCAGATCCACGGCACGGTTGGTGGCATCTATACGCAGGTGAAAAACGGCGCTGGCGGAACAATGACCGCGGTGATCCAGGGCAACATCATCGACACGCTCGATCAGGTGAATTCGTTTACGGGCATCTATGTGCAGACCGGTTCGAACACCACCAACAGCGGCACCCCGGACAACAACAAGTCCAACATCACCCTCGGCGGCGCCGGTGCACTCGCCAACCACGTCGATATCGGAGCCAATGCGGGCTTTGCCATCGCCGCCGGCATTACAATCGAACAGGAAGGCAATTCGCGCGTCGGCCTGATAGGCAGCCCCAATTATGCGGGCGCGCCATATGACTTCACGGCAATCCAGACCTACATTGCCAATTTGAACGTCGTCACCGGGAGCAATGCACCAGACGTCTTTGCCTTTGGAGATCCAAACACGCCTGCCGGCTTCGGTTTCTTCGGAGGCGCGCAGTTCTAGTCATGGCTTCGGCTTCGGTCATCCAGGGCAACACGTCGACATATTCGATGGAGAGAATAGTTTGCCGGCGCGCCGTACGATTTCACAGCGATCGCGAACTACGTCAGCCGAGGAGCGGCGTCACCGTCTCTCATGCGACAGCCGTATCCGATGGAGATTCCGGTATATTAGCGGATATTGATATTTTGACCAACCCAGTTCTGATAGGTAGTCGGCGCAGATTAAAGCTTTAGACAATTTGGCAACAAGAACACATTGTCGCGCATTCTGAATTTTATACGGGCACACACCAAGATTTGTAGTGACTTGCTAATGTAATATGCCATAGTGGGCTCAGCGCTCAAATAGAGGGGGGACGCGTGGCTGAGCCGTTTCTTTCGGAAATCAGGATCATGTCCTTTGTCTTCCCGCCCAAGGGCTGGGCGTTGTGCGACGGGCAACTCCTTCCCATAAACCAGAATCAGGCGCTGTTTTCGTTGCTGGGAACGACGTTTGGCGGCGACGGCCGGGTCAATTTCGCCTTGCCCGACTACCGGGGGCGCATGCCGATCCATGTCGGCAGCGGCCATACGCTCGGTGAGCGGGGTGGCGAACAGGCGCACACGCTGTCCATTTCGGAGCTACCCACACACACGCATCTCGGAATGGCTACGAATACAAATGGCGCGGTTCCGATTCCGGGCAACGCGTTTCTGGGGGCTGTGAACAATGCCTATACCCAGCCCGCACAGCTGACATCCATCAATCCCGGAACCATTGCAAATCAGGGCGGCAGTCAGGCGCATCTCAACATGCAGCCTTTCCTGACACTCAGCTTCTGCATCGCCCTGCAGGGCATTTTCCCGTCGCCGACCTGAGGAAACGCGATCATGGCACAGCCTTATGTTGGTGAGATCCGTATGTTTGCCGGAAATTTTGCGCCGGCAGGCTGGATGTTCTGCGAAGGGCAGCTGCTGCCTATCTCCGAGAACGAGACGCTTTTCCAACTGATCGGTACCACCTATGGCGGCGATGGCCAGAGCACATTCGCGCTGCCCGACCTGCGCGGCCGCCTTCCGATCCATCAGGGCAACGGTTTCATCCTTGCCGAGACCGGCGGTGTAGAAGAGCTCACGCTGACGATCAGCCAAATCCCTTCACACAGCCACCCGATGCTCGCGTCGGGCAACACGGGAACCGGCTCCAATCCGCAAGGTAATGTGCTCGACCAGATGAGCGGCGCGATCCTGCTGTATAAAGACCAGCCGCCCACGATTCCAATGAGTGCGGTGGCCGTCAATTCCATAGGCGGCAGCCAGCCGCACAGCAACTTCCAGCCCTATCTCTGCGTCGATTTCATCATCTCGCTGTTCGGAATCTTTCCGTCGCAGACTTAAAGAGGGACCGCCATGGCCGACCCGTTCGTCGCCGAAATCCGCATCTTTCCGTTCAATTTCGCACCCAAGGGCTGGGCCTGGTGCGACGGCCAGCTATTACCGCTGTCGCAGAACACGGCGCTATTTTCGCTGCTCGGCACGACCTATGGCGGCGACGGCAAGTCCAATTTTGCGCTGCCCGACCTCCAGGGCCGGACGCCGATGCATCCAGGCCATGGCCCCGGCCTTTCGCTGCACGATCTCGGCGAAACCGGTGGTTCGGAGACGGTGACGTTGCTCGAATCTGAAATTCCCATGCATTCGCATGGCATGATGGCGGCGAATATACCCGCCGATCAGGGGGCTCCGTCGCCGGCCCGGTCGCTTGGCAGATCGGTGAACGCATTCGCCTATGTCGCCGGCAGTCCGCAGCCGGCGTTGGTTCCGATGAGTGATCAAATGCTCGCTCCCGCCGGCGGCGACCAGCCGCACAACAATATGCAGCCCTATCTCACCTGCTATTTCTGCATCGCACTGCAAGGCGTCTTCCCGCCAAGAAGCTGAATTCCGAACCAAAGGGCAGGATCGTACGATGGCCAAGAACGCAGAACCGAAGTCGAAGGCCCCCGCGGCGAAGACGCCGGCGCGGAAAGCGCCCTCCAGGGCCAGGGCCCGCCCGACGC
>NZ_RZPW01000393.1:0-5752 GCF_003998455.1 Mesorhizobium sp. M7A.F.Ca.CA.001.08.2.1
GAGTAGGGGAGTAGGGGAGTAGGGTTGAATGTTCTGTTGCGGTCCGCGCCAATTTCTACTGACTACTGACTAACCCATCCACCACAAGAACGGTCGCCATGAACGACGCCCTCCAAAAATCGCCGCCAGAAGAGGTCACCGCCACGAGCGAAGTGGCGGCTGGGGCCATCCTCACCATCGATCTCGGTGCAATCCGTGAAAACTACCGGCGGCTGAAGGCGCGGTTGGGCGATGTTGCCTGCGCTGGTGTGCTCAAGGCGGACGGCTACGGCCTTGGCGCCGGCCAGGTCGGGGCGGCACTGCTGCGCGAAGGCTGCGATATCTTCTTCGTTGCGCTTCTGGGCGAAGGCGTCGCCCTGCGCCGCTCGCTTGGGGCGGACCCTGCCATTTTCGTGTTGAACGGCATTCCGCCCGGTGCCGAGCCGGACGCTGTGGCAGCAAACCTTTGCGTTGTTATCAACAGCCACGAGCAACTGGCAGCCTGGCGTGCTGCGGCCCGCCGCGCCGGCCGAAAACTGCCGGCCGCGGTCCAGGTCGACAGCGGCATGTCGCGGCTCGGCATGGCGCCTCGGGATGTGGATCGCATCGCCGCCGATCCGCAGGCTTTCGACGGCATCGACATCCGTTACGTGATGAGCCATCTGGCCTGCGCCGACGAGCCGGAGCATCCGGCCAATGAGAAGCAGCGACTGGCATTCGAGCAGCTGCGCAAGATGCTGCCGGCGGCACCGGCCTCGCTGACCAATTCCTCCGGCATCTTTCTTGGGCCGTCCTTTCACTACGATCTCGCCCGCCCCGGTGCCGCCCTCTACGGCATCAATCCGACGCCGCCAAAGTCCAATCCGATGCTGCCGGTGGTGCGGCTGCAGGCAAAGGTGGCACAGACGCGCAGCGTCGAAAAGGGCGCCGGCGTCGGCTATGGCCACACCTATCATGCGCAAGGCCCGCTCAGGCTGGCGACGATTTCGTTCGGCTACGCTGATGGCTGGCAACGCCGTGCCGCGTCCGCCGCCTGGTTCGAGGGCGTGCGGCTACCTTTCGTCGGGCGGGTGTCGATGGATTCGATCATTCTCGACATTTCCGCCCTGCCGGGCGGCAGGCTGCGCGAGGGTGATCTGGTCGAACTGCTCGGTCCCTCGCAAAGCGTCGATGACGCCGCCGGCCATGCCGGCACCATCGGCTACGAGATCCTGACCAGCCTCGGCCCGCGCTTCCACCGGCGCTATGTCGGCGGTTGAGCGGTTTGGCCGCGCTTGACAAGCGGACGCCTGTCGGCAAGGCTCCATGCATGAGCAACCCAGCTTATATCAGAACCTTGTTCAGGGTCTGCCCGATCGCGGGATCGTAGCCCCGGCGCGGTCGCCTTTTGGCGTCCGTCCGAACCGGGGCATTTCTACCTGACATTATCATTCCCGAGCCAGACAGCTTCGCGGCTGCCGGTTTTTCATCAAGCCACCGTTTGCGCGGCGGCAGGCGCGCGTCTGTTCGATGCGCCAAGTCATGAGGTTTGCCATGCAACATGCAACAGGATTGCGTCCACCGAGCCGGCTTCTGGTCACCGATGCCGACCATCATAGGCTGACGGGCCTGGCGCGGGCGTCGCTCGACCGCGTGCCCGAGACGGCCGAAGAATTGCTTTCGGAGATGGACCGTGCCGTTGTCACGGCGGCGGCTTCCATGCCGGCCAATGTGGTGCGGATGGGCTCGGCGGTGACAATCCGCAACGATGGCGGCAACATCCAGCGCGTCACGCTGGTCTATCCCGGCGAAGCAGACATCAGTGAAAACAGGATCTCGGTGCTGACGCCGATGGGGACGGCGCTCATCGGCGCGACCGCTGGGCAGACGGTGTGCTGGAGCAGCCGTGGCGGCCGGGAACTGTCGGCGACCATCGAAGTGGTCGATACGCCGGCCTGCGGGCGGGAGGGGTCTTGATCATGGAGACGGCGATGACAGGCGCGAATTTCCAGCTGACGACAAAGGACTTCGCCGTCCTCGAAATCATGTTGGAGCGTCGGCGGGCTTTCGCGGATCCGATTGTTCCAATGCTTGAAGACAAGCTTTCCAAGGCCGAGGTCGTCGCGATCGATTCGGTCGGATCCGATATCGTGACGCTGAACAGCAGGCTGGTATTCCGTGTCGATGCCGGCCCCGCCCAGACCCGGACCCTGGTGCAGAACGAGGTGCGCGGCCCGGTCGGCTCCAGCCTGTCGATCATGACAAGGCGGGGGCTTTGCATGCTCGGCATGGCCGAGGGCCAGACTGCGTGGATCGAACAGGCCGACGGCAGGCGGGAGTCGGTCCTGATCGCGACCGTGCTCTACCAGCCGGAGGCCGCGCGGCGTGCCGTTAGGGAGAAATCCCAGGCCGAGGCGCGAAGGCCGCATGGGCTCACCCTTGTCTACAGCGCCGCAGCCGATTGGCGGCCCCTTGGCGAAAGGGCCGGAATGCGGCAGACAGGGGATGACGACCCCGGTCCTGCGGCGGCGTGAACAGGCAACACTGCATGATCTCGAAAATCGGCATCGATTTTCGCCGGGGATCATGCGCAAATCGGAAATGCGCCGCGTCCAGGCGTCCTCAAGGGCGTGCGACGCGGCAAGGAGTGAACGATGAAGATCATGGTGCTGGGCGGCGGCGTCATCGGAGTGACCACGGCGTACTTTCTCGCCGAGGCCGGCCACGAGGTGACGGTTCTCGACCGCCAGAAAGGCCCGGCGCTGGAAACCAGCTTCGCCAATGCCGGCGAAATTTCGCCCGGCTACGCCTCGCCCTGGGCCGGTCCCGGCATTCCGCTGAAGGCGATCAAATGGCTGCTGATGAAGCATGGCCCGCTGGTGGTGCGGCCGGCCTTCGATCCGCATATGTGGACATGGCTCATCAAGATGCTGCGCAACTGCACGGCCGAGCGCTATGCGATCAACAAGGCGCGCATGGTGCCGCTGGCCGAATACAGCCGCGATACGCTCAAGGCGCTGCGCGAAGCGACCGGCATCGCCTATGACGAGCGGACCCAGGGCACGCTGCAGCTGTTCCGGACGCAAAAGCAGCTTGACGGCACCGGCGGCGATGTCGAGGTGCTGAAGAAGTATGGCGTGCCTTACGAGATCCTCGACCAGGACGGTTGCATCGCGGCTGAGCCTGGCCTTGCCGGGGTGCGCGAAAAGTTCGTCGGCGGCCTCAGGCTGCCGCACGACGAGACCGGCGACTGCAAGATGTTCACCGACAGGCTGGCCGAGCTTTGCGTGGCGCGCGGCGTCAAGTTCGAGTACGACGTGACGATCTGGCGCGTCATCCGCAGCCGCAACCGCATTGCCAATCTCAGCACCAGCAAGGGCTGGAAGACCGCCGACGCCTATGTGATGGCGCTGGGCAGTTATTCGGCGGGTTTCATGCGCCGGGTGAAGCGGCCGATCCCGGTCTATCCGGTCAAGGGCTATTCGATCACCGTGCCGATCAAGGACGCGGCGGCGGCGCCGGTCTCGACGGTGATGGACGAGACCTACAAGGTGGCGATCACCCGGCTTGGCGACCGCATCCGGGTTGGCGGTACGGCCGAGATTTCCGGCTTCGACCTCAGGCTGCACGAATCGCGGCGGCGCACGCTGGAACACTCGGTCGGCGATCTCTTTCCGGGCGCCGGCGCGATGCGGGACGCGACGTTCTGGTGCGGGCTGCGGCCGATGACGCCGGATGGCCCGCCGCTGATCGGCCGCACCGAGCTTTCCAATCTCTATCTCAACACCGGCCACGGCACGCTCGGCTGGACCATGGCTTGCGGCTCGGGCAAGGTGCTGGCCGACATCATCTCCAGCCGGGTGCCTGACATCGACGTCCGCGACCTCGCGCAGGAGCGTTATCTGCGGTAGAGAGTCAGAACGCCTGCCGGACCCAGTCCTCGTCGAACAGCAGCCGGTAGGCCCATGGGATCGTCACATTGGTGGCGACCGGATTGGAGTGGGCGACATAGTCGTCATAGATCGGCTTCATCCTGGTGTAGAAGGCCGGATCGAGCACCATCATGCCGTTCTCACTGTCGTGGAAGAAGCTGCGGTTGTTGAGGTTGACCGACGAGATGGCGACCAGCCTTTCGTCGATCATCATGATCTTGGAATGCAGCACCACGTCAGGCGCCTTGAACTCGCGGATGTTGATGCGGTCGCCATATTTCTCGACGAACAGCTTGTTGAGCGCGGTGAGGAACTTGCCGCCGATATCGCCCTTGAGATCGATGCGGCCGACAATGTCGATCCTGACGCCGCGCGCGAGCGCCCGGTCAACAGCCTGGGCAAGCTTGGGCGTCAGGTTGAGATAGGGGTTGACGATCTGGATATGGTGCCGGGCGGCGTCGACCAGCTCGACGAAATAATCCTCCAGCGCATGGCCATCCTCGTAGGGCACCGAAATGAAGTGCCGCGCCGTGCCTGAGGGGCGGCCGCCGGCGGACCGGGCCGGAATGGAGAAGGGGCGCGCCAGATTGGTGTCGGCGTCGCGCAGCCACACTGTCGAAAGATGCGCGGCAAGGGTCTCGACCGTGGCCGGATCGGCGAACTCGATGTCGAAGTCGCTCCAGTTCGAATAGTAGTTCAGCGAGAACCCGTCGGTCTTGCCGTATTGCTCAAGGTCTGGATAGCGCGACAGATCGATCGGCTGGTGGAACAGGAAGCCGTCATGGATGTTGCGGCCGCCGATGATGGCGCGCGACTGCCGTGGATCGTCGGCAAGCGTCGCCAGCATCTTGACGTGATGGACCTTGTGCAATTGTGAAATCTGCTCGTCGATCGGCGCGCCCCGGTCCGCCCGCCAGCGATATTCCTGCAGCCCGACATTGGGGAATTCGGTCGCCAGCCGATGCAGCATGGCGTCGTCCTTGTCGCGCTCCAGCACGTCGGTGACCAGGATGCGCACCTTGGTGCCGAGGGCTGCATGATGACGGATCAGCCGTTCGATGATGCGGCCGGAGAAGTCGGCCTTGAACTCCAGGGATGACAGATAGATCAGCTTCAGTTTTGGGGCCCTGGAGAAGTCGAGCGGCAGCTCCGGGTCGCCCTTGTCGATGGCGCTGTCGGACAGCGGCGCTCCCATCAGCGCCTCGACCTTGGCGTTGAAGCCATCGCGCGATTTGCGCAGCAGGCGCGGCTTTCCGATCGGCAAGGCACAGGTCTGCGACAGCCAACGGCTGGCATAGAAGGCGCGGCTGAGAGGATCGAGGCCGGTTGGGTCTGGCGTCGGGCAACGCTCGTAGCGACTGTCGAAAGCGGCAAGCGCCGGATCGGCGGTCTCTTCGCGTCGGATGGTGAGCGGCGCGCCGGCCGGAGCAAGGCTGGAGCGGATTCTTGCCGCGCAGCGGTTCAGGCCGTCACTTGGAAACAGGCTGACCGTATCGTCCTCGCCGGACAGGCGAAAGCGAAATGCCGTGCCCGTGGCGATGGTGCGTGAAGCGCCGCCGGCACGGATCGCCAGCGTGCCGTCGCAGACGCCTTCGATGTCGGCCGGTTGCTTGCCGGCCTGGCGCAGCACGATCTCGACGCTGCGCGCTTGCAGGCCGGAGAAATCGAAGGTCTTGGGCGCCGAAGGCCGCGCCGCCGCATCGATGTAGAGCGTCTGTCGCGACACCCGCCAGCGTCCGTCAAAATGACCCTCGCCGCTGTTGGCGCCGGCTGGCGGCAGATGCGTTTCGGCGACCGGCCCGGCGAGTTTTTGCAGCGTCCGGTAGGTCGCCTGGAAATCGCTGTTGGCGATCTCATGGCGG
>NZ_RZPW01000394.1:0-5752 GCF_003998455.1 Mesorhizobium sp. M7A.F.Ca.CA.001.08.2.1
GTCAGGCCGAGCGCCTCGGAAATGCGCAGGCCAGAGCCGTAGAGCAGCGTCAGCACGGCGGCGTTGCGGGCTGCGATCCAGGGTTCCTCCGCCAGTTGGCCTTCGATGGAAACGATATGCTTGGCATCGCTCGCCGTCAGCGGCTTGGGCAGCGATTTGGGCTGGCGCGGCGCGCGCAGTGCCGCCGCACCGGCCGCATTGGCGAGGCCGCGCCGCTCGAGGAAACGCAGCAGCGAGCGGATGCCGGCGAGACCCCGGCCCAGCGTGCGGGCGCCGGCACCGGCATTGCGCCGCGCCGCAAGGAAGCCGCGCAAATCCGCCGGGCGCAGATCGGCGATGTCCGAAATGCCGGGCGAGCCGCCGCAATGGCCGGTGAGGAAATGCAGGAACTGACGCGTGTCGCGCTCATAGGCTTCCACCGTCTCGGGCGACAGCCGACGTTCTCGCGCCAGCATCTTCAGCCAGCTTTCGCGCGCCGCCTGGAGATCGGGTTTGGCCGGGATGAGGAATTCCTGCATGGCGGCATTTTCCGATATTCGGGTTAGGAAGCGGTGAATAGCCCGTCATTGAAATGACAGCCGCGTGGGGCTAGAGCAGGCCAAAGGATATTTCGCCATGAGCAAGCCCCAGAACCCTGTCCAGATGGCCGTGATCGGCGCCGCCCATGGCATCAAGGGCGAATTGCGGGTGAAGACCTTCACCGGCGAGCCGCTGGCGCTGGCCGATTACGGGCCGCTCTACGCCAGGGACGGGCGCGCCTTCCAGATCGTCGACATCAGGCCCGCCAACACCGTCGTCGTGGTCCGTTTCAAGGGCATTGCCGACCGCAATGCGGCCGAGGCGCTGGCCGGCACGGAGCTGTTCGTCGACCGTTCGATGCTGCCGGACGATGGCGAGGAAGACGAATTCTACCATGCCGACCTCGTCGGCCTCGAAGTCCGCGACGACACGGGTGCCGTGCTTGGCAAGGTGGTCGCGGTGCACAATTTCGGCGGCGGCGACATTCTCGACGTGACGCTGGGCGGGCGCAAGGGCGTGCTGATCCCGTTCACACAGGCTGCCGTACCGCAAGTGTCGATCGCCGAAGGTTTCGTTCGTGTCGATCCGGCGGCAGCCGGGCTGGTCGATGACGAGGATGGCGGTGGTCCGCGTGAGGAAGACTTCGATCCGAAGGGCAGGCCGCGCGGACCGAGCGATGCCGGGGGCAACCGGTGAGTTTTTCCGCTTCGGTGCTGACGCTTTACCCCGAGATGTTTCCCGGCGCGCTCGGCCTGTCGTTGGCTGGCCGGGCGCTCGAGGCCGGGACGTGGTCGCTGGAGACGATCCAGATCCGTGACTTCGCCACCGACCGCCATCGCACCGTCGACGACACGCCCGCCGGCGGCGGCGCCGGCATGGTGATGCGCGCCGACGTGCTGGCGAAAGCCATCGACCATGCTTCGCCGGAAGGCGATGCGCGGCCCCGGCTGCTGATGAGCCCGCGCGGCAAGCCGCTGACCCAGGCGCGTGTGCGCGAGCTGGCCGCTGGGCCGGGCGCCGTCATCCTGTGCGGCCGCTTCGAAGGCGTCGACCAGCGGGTGATCGACGCGCGGGGATTGGAGGAAGTCTCGATCGGCGATTTCATTCTCTCGGGTGGTGAGCCGGCCGCCCTTGTGCTGCTCGACGCGGTGGTGCGGCTGCTGCCCGGGGTCATGGGCAACGCGATGTCGGGCGAGGAAGAGAGTTTTGAAAACGGCCTGCTCGAACATCCGCACTATACGCGGCCGCAGGAGTTCGAAGGCCGTGACATTCCCGAGGTCCTGATTTCCGGCAATCACAAGAAGATCGCCGCCTGGCGGCGGGCGGAGTCAGAAAGACTGACAGCCGAGAGGCGTCCGGACCTGCTTGCCGCTGCTCAGCCCTTGGCAAAATAATAGAAGGCCAAAAACAGGCCGACGGCGACGACGAAGCCGCGCACCGCGTTTTGCGGCACCCGCTTGGCGATCCAGACGCCGGCATAGCCGCCGAGCGCGCCGCCCGGGATCATGATGATCGCCTGCGGCCAGGCGACGACGCCGCCCGAGACGAAGACGACGATCGCGACAGCGGCGATGACCATGGCCAGCATGTTCTTCAACGCGTTCAGCCGGTGATAGTCGCCGGCCTGGGTGAGGCCGAGCGTCGCCAGCATCATCACGCCCATGCCGGCGCCGAAGAAGCCGCCATAGATGGCGGTGAGAAATTGTGCGAGCGAGCCGGCCAGCGAGCCCACCGCCGCTTCATGGCCGGGCTTTGGCACTGGTTTCAGCCAGGGGCCGGCGGCGAACAGGGCCGTCGCGGCTAGCAGCAGCCACGGCACCAGAGCGCGAAACGAGAGATTGTCGAGCGCCAAAAGGATCAGCGCGCCGGCCAGTGCACCCACGGCCGAGATCAGGCACAGCAGCAGCGCGCCGCGCCAGAAGTGCCTGATATCGGCCGAGTAGGCGAGGGTCGAGGTGATGTAGCCTGGAAATTGCGTCACCGAGGAGGTGGCGTTGGCAACGATCGGCGGCAGGCCGACCAACGTCATGGCGCCGAAGGTGATGAAGGTGCCGCCACCGGCGACCGCATTGGCGGCGCCTGACAGAAAGCCCGCTAGAAACAGCAGGATGGCATCGAAGACAGACATGAATTGCGGCCGCTCAAAACTGTGTTATTTCAGGCTTTAGAAAGCCTGAACGACCGGCGCAACCCGGCACGGCAGGATTACGATGGTGCCATGCGAGCAGAAAATGCGCGCCCAAGGCGTGACAAAGCGGCGAAATAGCTGTATGTGCCCGCCCGTACCGGCCAGAAAGAATCTGCCGGACCCGTCAACAATGACGGTGTAGACGCCCCTGCCGGATGTTTCAAAGACAAATGTCTTGGAGACAAAAGGCATAGCCAAGCGGTCAATGGAACTGCAAGGCGAGTGTCGGACGCTCTGACTGTCGGAAGAACAAGAAGTGGACTTTTGAGATGGATATTCTCCGTCAGCTCGAGGCCGAACAGGCCGCCAAGATCGAAGCCAAGCGCAAGCTTCCCGAATTCCAGCCCGGCGACACCGTGCGCGTCCAGGTCCGCGTGACCGAAGGCACCCGCACCCGCGTTCAGGCCTATGAGGGCGTCGTCATCGCCCGCGCCGGCGCCGGCTTCCAGGAGAACTTCACGGTTCGCAAGATTTCCTACGGCGAAGGCGTCGAGCGCGTGTTCCCGGTCTACTCGCCGATGGTTGAAGGCGTCGAGATCGTTCGCCGCGGCAAGGTGCGTCGCGCCAAGCTCTACTACCTGCGCGATCGTCGCGGCAAATCGGCCCGTATTTCGGAAAACACCGGCGTGCGCGCCCGCAAGCTGAACGATGAGGAGCGCGATGCGCTGAACGCCGAGAAGGCCCGCATCGAAGCCGAGAAGGTGGCAGCAGCCGAGGCCCTGGCCGTCGAGAAGGCCGCCCAGGACGCCGCCGAGAAGAAGGCCGCCGCCGAGGCCGAAGCAGCAGCCAAGGCCGCCGCAGAAGCGACCCCTGCCGAATAAGGTTTTCGGAAATCCCATTCAAAAAGGCGGCTTCGGCCGCCTTTTTTCGTTTCACCAGACTGTGAACGCTTTCAGCGCCAGACACAGGATCCGGCTGTTGACGGCGCATTACCTTGTGCACTAAATAATCGCGCACAAAGTAATTGGAGATTTGATATGGCACTCTACACCACACAGGCTCACGTCACCGGCGGCCGCGCCGGCCATGGCGAGACCAGCGACGGTCTGCTCAAGGTCGATCTGGCAATGCCCAAGGAACTCGGCGGGCCGGGGGGCGCCACCAATCCCGAGCAACTGTTCGCTATCGGCTATGCCGCCTGCTTCGAAAGCGCCATCCGCTTTGTCGCGCGCAAACAGAAGCTGTCGCTGACGGATGCCGGGGTAACCTCCACCGTCAGCCTGCTTCCCGATGGCGAAGGCTTTAAGCTCGGCGTCGCGCTCGCGGCGGAAACGAAAGGCCTTGATCAGGCGGCGGCGGAAGCGCTTGTATCGGAGGCGCACAAGATCTGCCCCTATTCCAACGCCATCAGGGGCAATGTCGACGTAGCGCTTTCGGTAAAGGCGGCATGACGGAAAAGACGACAAAGAGCACCAGGGACGTCCCGGCGGAGGCCACCGGGACGTTTCACGTTCCGCGGCTCGACCAACAGCTCTGCTTCGCGCTCTATTCGGCAAGCGGGCTGATGACGAAGCTCTACCGCCCGCTGCTCGATCCGCTCGGCCTGACCTATCCGCAATATCTGGCCATGTTGGCGCTCTGGGAACGGGCTCCAAGCACGGTCGGCGAGCTTGGCGAAGCGCTCGGGCTGGATTCGGCGACGCTGACGCCGCTGCTCAAGCGGCTGGAGGCCGGTGGCCTGGTCACACGGCGGCGCGACCTGGCCGACGAGCGCCGGGTTCTGGTCGAGCCGACAGCGAAGGGACAAGCGTTGCGTGAGCAGGCCAAAAGCGTGCCGGCGGCGATGCTTTGCAACCTGCCGCTGGATGCCGACGAGTTGAAATCCCTGCACCGCACGCTGACGCGGTTCGTCTCCGGCTTGCGCAAGGCGGATGCCGGCATCGTGAAGCGGAGCTGATCGCTGCCGCGACACCGTTCATTCCTGAATCCCGGAAATGAAGGCATCGGAATCCCTTTTCGCGCGCGCTGACGCAGCGGACCGTCTTGCATGACGCTTGCGGAAAGCTAAAGTCGGCGCCGGATTTTCCTACAAGCCCGGCCGTGCCCGGGTCCGTCAATTTCCGGGGAGTGTGTCATGACCAAATCGAAACTGCTGCTGGCAGGCCTGCTTGCCCTCGTCCTGGTACCCGTTGCCGCCTTTGCGCAGGTGCTGCCCGACCTCGGCGGCAAGAGGGTGGTGGTGGTCACCGAAAACGCCTACCCGCCGCTGCAGTTCATCGATGCCAAGACCGGCAAGCAGATCGGCTGGGAATATGACGCAATGAACGAGATCGCCAAGCGGCTGAATTTCACGGTCGAGTACCAGAACACCTCCTGGGACGCGATGATCCAGGCGGTTTCCGACAACCAGTACAACATCGGCATGACCGGCATCACCATCAAGGACGACCGCAAGGAGAAGGTCGATTTCTCCGACCCCTATATGCGCTCGGAACAGTTCATGCTGGTGCGCGGCGATGAGAGCCGCTTCACCGACGCCAAGACCTTCGGCGCCTTCAAGGACGGGCTGATCGGCGCGCAGGCGGGTACCACGCCCTTCTACACCGCCGTCTACAGCGTGCTCGACGGCAATGAGCAGAACCCGCGCATCAAGCTGTTCGAAACCTTCGGCGCGACGGTGCAGGCGCTGAAGTCCGGTGACGTCGATGTCGTGCTGACCGACGGCACAGCGGGCAAGGGCTATGTCGACGCCTCCGAGGGCAAATTGAAACTGATCGGCGGACCGCTCGGCACCGAGGATTTCGGCTTCATCTTCCCGAAGGGTTCCGACTTGGTGAAGCCGGTCAATGCGGCGATTGCGGCGTTGAAGGCGGACGGGACGTTCGATGCGCTGAACAAGAAGTGGTTTCTTGATTACAAGATGGGGCAGTGATTTCGCACTGACTTCGCGCTTGAACGCCCCCCTCTGCCTTGCCGGGCATCTCCCCCTCAAGGGGGGAGATTGGCTGTTTTTTCCGCTTTCGCCAATCACCAAAGTTGTAAAAAGAGTGCCGTCGACGAAGCTGCCAATCTCCCCTCTTGAGGGGGAGATGCCCGGCAAGGCAG